>PXQK01000140.1 GCA_003022085.1 Halobacteriales archaeon QH_10_65_19
GACGAGGCGAACGGAGTTGAGCGACCTGGGGCTTTCACTCCACAAACCTGCTGTGTGACCGTCATGCCGAGTTCCTCAATAACTTCCCCGAGGTACTATCGATTCTCGGACGACGGAGTGAACGCAGTCGAGCGGCCGGGGGCTTCCTTCGGCTACCTGCCAGTTTAAATTCTTTTCTGAAGTACTATGCGGCCGACCCAGTATACAGTCAGAACACTAGCACGCACGATGCGACAGTAGACCGAGCCGCTACTCGAGTTCGTCAGCGAGTTCGTCGGCGTCGATGTCGGCTTCCTCGAGTGCTCCCTCGACGTCGCCCTCGCCCATACCGCCCATACCGCCCATCATACCGGGTATACCCATCCCGCTGCCGTCGATTGTCTCCTGAATGATGATGCGGTCGATGTCGAGCAGGTCGATGATCTGCTGGCCGAGCTGCTGTTTTTGCATCATCCACTGCTGGTTCATCGTCAGCTCCGGCGTCGCCTCGATGTACATCGTCTCGTATTCGACCTCGACGGTCTCGAACACCGGCTCCGGCTCTTCGATCTCGGCGTCTCCCTCCGCTTCGTCGTCGGCGCCTTCCTCCGCTTCGTCGTCGGCGTCTCCTTCTGCTTCGTCCTCGGCCGCTTCTGCCTCTGTCTCCTCGTCGTCCTCGTCCTCGTCGGATTTCACGAGCTGTTCTTCCTCGACGGTGTCGGTCTGGAACCAGATCTCCAGGTCGATGTCGAGGAACATGTCGAGCAGGCCTGTGGCTCGCTCCTCCTGATCCTCGACAACGTCGACAACCTCGTACTCGTACTCGATGTCGTCGCCCGCCAGCGGGTGGTTGAAGTCCACACGCGCTCGACCACCGATGACCGTTTCGACGAATCCCTCCTTGCCGTCGATGCGGACCTGTGCCCCCGGGTAGCGGTCGTCCTCGGGGATCTTGTCCTTGCTGATCGTCCGGACTTCGTCCTCGTCGTACGTCCCGAAGGCCTCGTTGGCGGGGATGGTCACGGTGCCGGTGTCGCCGACCTCTTTGCCGGGGATGTTGTCCTCGACAGCCTGAAAGATGTGGCCCTGGCCCAGCACGATGGTCCGCGGGGCGAACTCCTGGTCCGCGTCGACGCCTTCCTCCTCTGCGACCTCGGGATCGGTCGTGTCGACGAGTTGCTCCTCCTCGACTGTCCGTGCGGTGTAGTCTAGCAGGATAAAGTCGCCCTGCTCCAGCCCCGTCTCCTCCGTCTGGCTCTCCTGTTCGCTCTCGTCGCCCCCGGCGGCCGCCTCGCTTTCGGCCTCGGAATCGTTGCTCATACCCTGAAACTCGATTCGTTGCACTCTTAAGAACACCGTTTCGCTACGCTCCGCTGTGATAGTGACTTGAGGGGGAATCCTGCTTAAGAAGGATGTCATTACTCCTCGTGTGTGCGCTGTCGGATCAGGTAGCCGACCAGTGGCATCGCGACAATAAACACACCGATGAGGGCCACGAGGGCGACGCCCCCGTCCGGCGATACCTCCTCGGTGGTGCCGTTGATTGTCCCGGACAGGTCACCCGAGAGCGTCCCCTCGTCGGCGTCGAGCGTGCCGTTTTCGATTTCGCCTGTGATGGTCCCGTCCATTGGGCCGCTAACCGTGCCCTCGAACGTGCCGCTCATCGCCCCGTCGGTCGTCGTTCCCTCGACGTCACCGGACACGTCCGCCTCGATGTCCTTGGTCAGGTTGTCGCCCTCGAACTCCCCGTCGAACTCGCCGGAGAAGGTGCCAGTCACCGAGTCACCCTCGAACTCGCCGTCGAACTCGCCGTCGATCTCGCCCGAGGCCGGTTCGTTCTCGACCGCGACTTCCTCGACGAACGCCTGGCTCAAGACGACCAGGGCGGCGACGAACAGCGCTACGACGGCGACGGTAATGACGATCTGCCAGACCGTCTCCTGGTCGAGATCCATGCCCCCGGATTCCGCAGGAACGGGCAAAAGGGCTTCGAAGGCGGTTTCGCCGCCGGAAACGATTCCGGACAGCCAGAAAGGCGGTTCACGTTCCTTCGCAGTCGGAGAAAAGAGAACCAGTCACTCGGACAGTGCGTCCGTGACGATCTGTTTGTGATCGAATCCCATTTCGGGGGGTGAAGTCAGATCGAACGTCTCCACCGCACGGGCTTCCTTCCGTACGGTTTCATCTCTCTCCACGAGACCGCCGGGAAGCACCCAGTACCCCTCGAACGGGGGATGCTCCCGTAGCGGCGGTGGCGAACAGCCGGGGCACTCACCAGGTTCGTGGAGGATGAGCTGGGCGTGCGACCGGCCGTGTGGTCGACCCGGTACAGGGTCACAGCGATCACTACCGGGCAGGCTGCCGAGACGCTGCTCGCGCGTCAGACGATCGGTGACGACGTCCTGGATTACTCGCGGCGGTCGAACAACCCCTTGACGTCGTGTTCCTGCTGTGATCGCAGGTCGACGTGCCCGGAGAGGCGTTGGTAGACGATCTCGCGGTTCGCTGGCTCCCGGACGAAGTCGAAAAGGAGCGTGACGAAGGGGCTCGTGGTCCTCTCTGCCGCCAGGTCGGCGCTGCCGTAAGCGGCCGCCCGCTCGATCGGCTCCGCATCGTATCCGTTCTCCTCGGCAAGCACCGCCGCGGCGACGCCCGTGGCGTCGAACCCGAGGTTGGAGGGGATGAGCGCCTCCCCTCTGTGGGTGAGCGCGAGCGGGTCGGTCCGCTCGATGCGTTCGGGATCCGCTTCCAGTGCGGCGAGATATCGGCGTACGTCACCGACATTTACGTCTCTGTACGACGCGGTCACTGTTCCGAGGTACCCGCGGCCACTGTCCGCCAGTCCGGTGGCCCCCGACCAGTTGCCGTCCCGCGCGTGATAGACGGCGGCGGTGAACTGGATGAGGCCGTGGAGGAACCGCTCGTCGTCGCTGCCGGTTTCGAGGTCCAGCCAGTGGTCCTCCCAGGCGTCGTGGGCGGCGTGGTACCCTCCTGCGTTGTAGATTGCGATCCCAGCCCGCAGGTGCGCCTCCATACCGGTCAGTTGCGGTCGGGGTGGGATATATCTGGTCCAGACGCGTACGTGCTGGATCACTAGCACACAACGGCTACTGTAGCGAAGACTCAAATAGCCACAGAGCGAACGTTACCGTTAACCCCGTGACGACATAACTCCCGTCCAACGAACAGACGACGGGTACGCACCGCGGCCGGACAGCGACGTCCGGCGGGAGGGCAACGGTCGAGACCCCCGACACCCGGAGTGAGTCATGGTCGAAGGAGAACACCAAGCCGCCGCCCGCGACTGGACGCGAATCGTCCTGATCGTCCGATGCTGGTCCCGTCCCTCGCGTCGGACGGCATCGCCGGGAGCCCCGTCGATAGCGTGCTTCCCGGCGAACGGTTCGACGACGGCAAGGGCCAGGGTGGGTTCGGCGACGGAAACGGGTTCGGCGCACTGAACCCCGGTGACAGCACCGGCGTCGGCGGCGACACCGGCTTCGACAAGGACACCTTCGGCAACAACGACACAGAGGTCCACTTCCAGGTCGAGAGCTCCGAATCCGCCTACTGGCGGACGGGCACGTACGGCACCTACACCGGGACCGGCTGGGAGCGGGACGTCGAGCGGATGTCCTACGGGGGTCCGATCGGCGACGGTGGGCTCGGCGGCGACCGTGTTGTCTACGAGGTGGAGTTCGAGCGGCCGGCGACAGCGCTACCGACCGCCTGGCGGCCCACCTCAGTGAGCGGACTCACCGGCCTCGAAGTGACAGAGACGGGGTCGGTCATCTCGGGTGAGACAGTCGAACCGGGCACGAGTTTCAGCGCGATCAGCCAGCAGCCGGTGCGTGACGTGGACGTCCTGCAGGCCGCCGGGGGCGACTACCCTGACGACGTGGAAGACCGGTACACGCAGCTGCCCGATGACACCCCCGAACGGGTGGGCGACCTGACCGAGGAGCTCACCGGCGACGACGAGACAGCGTACGAGGCCGCCCGGAGCATCCAGAACTGGCTCCGGACAGAAAAGGGGTACTCGCTGCAGGCCTCCCGCCAGTCCGACCACATGGCTGATACGTTCATCTTCGAGATGGAGGAGGGGTACTGCGAGTACTTCGCGACGGCGATGACCACAATGCTGCGCACCCAGGGGATCCCGGCGCGGTACACCGTCGGCTACACCACCGGCCAGGAGGTCGAGAACAACCGCTACGAGGTCCGCGGGATGAACGCCCACGCCTGGGTCGAGGTGTACTTCCCGGACGTCGGCTGGGTCCGGTTCGATCCGACGCCGGGCGGGAGCCGGCTCGAAGCCCAGCAGGAAGCACTGGAGAGCCAACAGCCGGACCTCGAGTACAACGCTACAGAGGAGGGCAGTCCCGGCGAGGTGTTCCGGCCGGGCGAAGTGACCGAGACCGAGACCGTCGAGCAGGATAACAACGACAGCCGTGAGGGACAGACAGGCGACGGGTACTTCGACGTGTCGCTGAACCGGACTGCCGTTCCCGGCGCCCCGGTCGAGGTGACGGTCACCGCCGAGGGCGACCCCGTCCCGTCCGTCGCCGTCCTGTTTGACGGCGAGCGGGTCGGCGTGACGGGCAGTGAGGGGACCGTGACCGCGGTCGTTCCGGAGACGGAAAAACTCCGGATCGAACTCGCACCGCCCGACCGGGAGTCGGACGCCGACGCCGCCGGGGGCGGCTTCCTCAACGGCGCAGACACCCTGGCCGCGCCCGCCGACAGGGCCGGGCTGCTCGACGACCTCCAGGGGGGCGCAGGCAGCGGGTCGCCCGGTAGCCTCGCATCCCAGACCGACGAGAACACGACGGTGATCGACGTCGAGACGGACGCCGCGGTGTCGGTCAGCGGCGACGGGTTTGCGGGTGAGGAGGTGGGGCTGACTGCGACCGTCGCGGACGTCACCATCGGAGGTGCGGCCGTGTTCGTCAACGGCGAGCGGGTCGCAGAGACAGACGCCGACGGGCGGGCCACCGTGGTGCTGCCGGAGGAACCCGGCAACGTCACGCTCGCGGTCGAGCGCGGCCCGATCTTCGGTCAGACGGAGATCAGGGTACCCGTCGTCGACCTGGAGGTCGACGCCGGCCTCCTCGCAGTCCCGCTGACCGGGGCGACCGTCGAACTGACTGCCGACGGCGAGGGGATCGCGGACGCACCCGTCGCAGTCGACGGAACCGACGTCACACGAACCGGTCCCGACGGAACTGCGACCGTCCGCTTGCCGGTGAGCACCTCGGCGACGATCAGCACGACAACTGCCGGACTGCGCCGGGAAGCGAGGGTCGATGGGCTGGTCCGCAACGCCCTGTTGGCCCTGCTGACCTCGGCTCTCGTAATCGGGCTGCCTGCGGGGGTCGCCTACCGCCGTGGCTACCGGCCGCGGGACGTCGAAAGCGGTGTGCGTACAGCCGTCGGCTGGGGACGCCGGGCGCTGGTCGTCGTCGTCAGAGGAGGGCTGAGGGCGGTCACCGCCGTGTCCGGTCGCGCCTCGAAAACGCTGGTGTACCTCGCCGAGTTCGCAAGCGGCGCGGAGTCGGTTGCCGGCCTGTGGATGGTCTTCAGGGGCTGGCTCCGGGCAAAGGGCGATCAGCTGGCGGGGCTGGTACCCCAGCGGACCGACCGCGACACGGCCAACTCCGGGCCGGATACCGACGCGCAGCCGGTGGACGTCCCGACGGTCCGTGAGGCGTGGGACCGGTTCGTCGCGGCCCTCGACGTCCCCGATCCCGAGACGAAGACGCCGGGCGAACTCGCGACCTACGCGATCGAGAAAGCGGAGTTGCCCCAAGATCCTGTCGAGACGCTCCGGGACGCGTTCCGTGACGTGGAGTACGGCGACCAGTCGTCGGCCGACAGCGACGATGCGCTCCTCGCCGCCATCGAGAGAATCGAGGACAGAGCGGCGGAACCCGGCGACGCGAGAGATACGAACCCGGGCGGTGAGGCCGCGGCCGAGAGAGACGAGACGGCCCAGGAACCGCACGATTGGACGGGCACAGACAGCGTGGCGCGGGGTAGACAGTGATGGCCGAACGTGCTCACGTCCTCGGCGGTCTGGGGGCAGTCACAACGGGGCTGGGACTGGTCCTCCTACTCGTCCCGGGCCTGGTTCGTGCGGTCGGCCCGCTAGATACACTGATCGAGGCTGTCGCGTCGGCGGATCCAAAGCTGCTTATGTTCGTTGCTGGTCTCGGCGTGACGGGGTACGTCGTCAGTGCTGTCCGTTCGGCTCCGGCGCCCGAGGAGGCCGAGTCGCGCTCCGGCCCACAGCGGCGGTTCGAGGCCGCGGGCTCGAGCCCGCCCGAGGAGGTAACCGCCCAGCGCCGGGCACTCGCCGCCTCGACAGTCGACGGGAGCTTCGAGGCGGCAATCGAAAACGGGGGGACCGCCCTGCACAACGCCCGGGCACACCTGGTGACGGCCGCGACTGACGCGTACGCCGTGGCTGCCGGCCAGTCACGCGAGGCCGCCCGCAGTGCAGTCGCACGGGGCGACTGGACTGACGATCCGGTCGCGGCGATATTCCTGGCCGAGGGCGACCAGCCGGCGCCGCCGACCTCCGCACGGCTGTCGCTGTGGCTGACGCCACGCCGTGAACGCCGCCGGCGGATCGAGGCCACAGTCGCAGCGATCGAACGGCTCGAGGAGGGACGATGAGACGCCACGTGAAACGGTGGAGCGTCGGACTGATCGCGACACTCGCGCTGCTCGGGACGGGGCTGCTGTACGCCGATCCAGTCCTGCTTGCCGCGGCACTGATCCCGCTCACGTACGTCCTCTACGGCACACTCTCACGGGTTCCGGGGGAGGCTGAGCTGTCGATCAGCCGGTCGATCGACCCCGGGACGCCCGAGCCTGGAGAGGGGGTCACGGTAACATTGACTGTCCGGAACAAGGACGAGCAGGTGTTGCCGGACGTTCGCGTGATCGACGGAGTGCCGGAAGAACTCGCAGTCACGAGCGGGTCCGCTCGCACGGGAACGCCGCTGTCGCCGGACGAGCACGAGCAGATCACCTACACCGTGGTGGCGAAACGCGGGGAGTTCAGCTTCGAGGCGCCAGCCGTCCGGGTCCGGTCACTGGCCGGGAGCGACCGGGTGACGCGATCCGTTCCGGCGGAGGGCGACACGGTCGTATCCTGTACGAACGTCCGCGGCGAGGCGCCGATCCAGCACAGCACGATCAACCGCCAGGGGTCGCTGTCCGTCGACAGTGGCGGACCGGGACAGGAGTTTTTCGCAACGCGGCAGTACAAGCGCGGAGACCCGGTCAACCGGATCGACTGGCACCACGTCGCCAAGACGGGCGAGTTCATTACCGTACAGTACCGCAGGGAGCAGTCGGCGCGGACGGTTCTGGTCGTCGACGCACGGCCGCTGAACCGCGTCACCGCAGCCCCGGGGTATCCGACCGGCGCACAGCTGTCGGCCTACGCCGGCGAGCGGCTGTTCGAGGCACTCTCCGGCGCGGGCGTACAGACGAGCGTGACCGCGCTGGGCGTCGATCCCGGCGACCTCGACGGGCTGGTCGGACCCGACGGCCTCCCCTGGATCGATCCGCAGGGCGAGGCCGGCCGGCGGGGCCGGGCGGCGTTCCTGTTTCACCGGCTCCAGACCGAGGCCAGCCGCGAGGTGAGTCCCCCTTCACTCGAGTTTCCGGCGTCCGTGTTCGCCGACGGTGCAGGGGACTGGACCGGGGGCGGCATCTCCCACAAACGGCCGCCCGGTGCTGCCGGGAGCGCGGTCGGCGCCCAGGGCCCGGGTGGGTACACCGACCCGTACCCGGGGGCCCGGGCCGACGGCGGCCCGACGGGGGGCGGCTGGGGGCGACGGCCCATCGGCGACGGGGAGGTCGACAAGCGGATCCGACGCCTGCTCTCCCGGCTTCCCGGGAGTGCGCAGGTGGTGCTGTGTAGCCCACTGCTGGACAACTGGCCGGTGTCGCTCGGCGGCGCGCTGTCGATGCACGAGTACCCGCTGGTGGTCGTCAGCCCGGACGTCGTCAACGCGGCAAGCCCCGGTCAGCGGCTGGCGGCGGTGGCCCGCCGGTCGCGTCTCCGCGCACTCGACCGCACCGGAGTCGATACTGTCGACTGGAGGACCGACTCGCCGATCGACGACGCGGTTCGACTGTCACTGCCACACCTACTTTCCGACCAATGACCGAACACTGGGCCAGCGAGCGGCGCACTGGAGGCCACCCGTGAGCACAGCCGATCCGACCGGTGAGTGGCAGCCGACCGCGACGAGCACCCGAATCGTTGTGGGCGTCACGCTCGGGGTAGTCGCGCTGTTGCTGTGGTCGGTACCGGGGATGATCGAGCCGACACTGATCGGGGTCTTTGGCGCCGCCTGCCTCACCGCCAGCCTCTGGCTCGTCCGTGGCGGTGTCCGCGACTCCGCGACTGCCTTCGTGGCTGGCATCCTGACAGTGCCAGCGGCAGGCGGGCTGATCGGCGGTGCAGGGCTCGCCGCATTATTGGTTACGAGCCGAGTCTTCCCCGCCGCGTCGGGCGCACAGGTCTCCGTGAGCGCGCTCATCATCGTCGGCAACGTGGGCGTGTTCCTGGGCTGTGTGCTCGCCCTCCTCGGGGTTGCGCTGGGCGTCAGAAACGTCGTCGACGACGGAACACTCGAGGACTTCATCAGCGTGGGACTCCACACCGCCGTGGCTCCAGTCGTAGCCACCGGGCTGTACGTTCTGCGTGCCGTTCTCTCCGGTAGCGACGCGGGGAGTGTGCGTCTCCCGGATCTGCCCGTCTCGGTGCTACTCTCCCCCGACTCCGGCGCGATCCACATCGCGGGCTTGCTGGTGCTCGTCGGCGTCGCAGCATGGACGCTGGCGGCCGCCCTGACGGTGTTGCCCGTCGCGGAACTGCTAGCAGACACCGGGCGGAGCCAGACGACCGATACGCGCGTCACGAAGGCCTACTATCTGCTGATCGGCGGCGGGGCCGTAACAGCGTTCCTCGGGCTGGTGGCACTACCCGCGGAGCTGCTGGTCTCGACCGGGGACGTCCGTTCGGTGCTGGGTGACCCGCTGTGGCGGCTGCTCGCTGCCGTATCGAACTCCAGCCTCCTCCGCCTGTCGCTGGTCGCGGTCCTCGTCCTCGCGGCGGTCGGGGCAGCCATGGGTGCCGTGGCGCGGACACTGAGCCGGGACGAACGCTGGAGGGCTCGCCCGGGCGTCGACCACTCCCCGCCGGACCAGCAGGGGCCGGCAGCGGCCGGCGTGCTGCTCACGCTGCTGGCGGTCGGTGTTGCGGACTCCGCATACGAGGGGATCGTCACGGGCGTCGCCGACCGGCTGCCCGCGGTGATGGGGCGCCAGCTCCGCGAGGCGGCGACCGACGCGGCGCTCGTCTACGGTGAGGCGACGTTCACTGTCCTGTTCGCGACGGTGCTGATCGTCTCCGTAGTCGGCTTCGCGCAGGTGCTCCGGGGGGCCATCGGCGTCGGCTACCTCTCGGCCGAGACGACGGGCTACTCGCTGGCCAGCGCTGGGCTGTTCGTCAGCGTTGTCTTCGCCGCGACGCTCGACGTGCCGACCTGGCTCGTCTTCGGCGGCGTCGTCGCCAGCCTGCTGGTCTGGGACGCCGGCCGCTTTGGAACGGTCCTCGGCCGGGAAGTCGGCGGAGGCGGCTCCGGTACCCGGAGTATGGAACTCGTCCACGCCGGAGGGACTGGGCTAGTCGGGCTCGCCGGGGCGCTGGTGGCCGCCCTTGCAGCCTCCCGGTTCGAGGGAGGCCTCGTCGCCGAGTCGCCGCTGTCGACGGTCGCGCTGCTTTCGGTGGTGTTCGGCGCGCTTGCCTTCGCCGCCGCACTCCGGTGAGCACCGCGCTATCCGGTCGCGGTCCCCTGCTGCCCGACGGCAGGTACCTCGACACCCTCGACGACGTCGTGGACGACATCGTAACGACTGACCCCTCTGACGCTGGCGCCCGGCGTGAGGACGATCCGATGGGTGAACACCGGTCCGACGACGCGTTTGACGTCGTCGGGGACGACGTAGCTCCGGCCGGCGATGATCGCGGCGGCGCGGGAGGCCTCGAACAGCTTCTGGATGCCGCGCGGAGAGACGCCGACGTGGACGCGGTCGTCGCGCCGGGTCCGGCGAGCGAGCGTCACCATGTAATCGCGGAGCCGCGGGTCGACGTCGACGCGCTCTGGCACCTGCTGGAGCTTTCGCACCCGGTCGACGTCGACCACGGAATCGACGCTCGGCGTCTGTTCGGTGCGGTTCGCGCGCCGGTCGAGCAGGAGCCGCTCGCCGTCGGCGCTCGGATAGCCCATCGTCGTTTTTATCATGAACCGGTCGCGCTGAGCCTCCGGCAGCCCGAACGTGCCCTCCTGCTCGACGGTATTCTGGGTCGCAATGACGAAGAATGGATCCGGGAGGTCGTGGGTTTCGCCGTCGACAGTGACCTGCTTCTCGCCCATCGCCTCGAGCAGTGCGGCCTGGGTCTTGGGTGGCGAGCGGTTGATCTCGTCGGCCAGGACGACGTTGGCGAACACCGGTCCCGCGGAGAACTCGAACTCGCCGCTCTTCTCGCTGTAGATGTTCGATCCGGTGATGTCCGCTGGCAGGAGATCCGGGGTGAACTGGATGCGCTGGAAGGACAGCCCGAGCGCCCGCGCGAAACTCCGCGCAGTCAGCGTCTTCCCCGTGCCCGGGACGTCCTCGAGGAGCACGTGGCCACGTCCCAGGATGCCGGTCAGCGTCGTCTCCAGGAACTGCCTGTTGGCGATCACAGCCTCGCCGATGGCGTCGACAATCCGCTCCGACAGCGTGCCTGCCGTCTCGTGATCCATACCGGTTCGAAGGGGTGCCCGGCGAAAAATTTTCGCTTTGCGCAAACCGCTGTCTGACCGACTCGGCGCGGATGAAGATTCTCACCCGTCGAATCCAACCGATAACCTCACACCCGACTTATAGTGATTATTGTCAGGCGATGAACCGTTCGATGCGGTCCAGAGCCTCCTTCAGTTCGTCGATGCCGGTCGCATAGGAGACCCGCAGGTGGCCTGCGCCAGCGTCCCCGAACACGGACCCGGGGATGGCCGCGACGCCGGTCTCCGAGAGGAGCGACTCGGCGAACTCCTCGTCGTCGTCCCACGGGCAGACCGGAAACACGTAGAACGCGCCGCTGGCGCGGAAACAGTCGATGCCCATCTCGTCGAACCGGGCGAGCACGAGGTTGCGACGGCGGTTGTACTGGGTGCGCATCTCCGCGACTGCGTCGTCACATGATTCCAGCGCCTCGAGTGCCGCGTGCTGGGCGGTTGTCGGCGCCGAGAGCATAGTGTACTGGTGGATCCGGTTCATCGCGGTGATCGCCTCCGGCGGCGCCAGCGCGTACCCCAGGCGGAGGCCGGTCATCGCGTACGCCTTCGAGAACCCGTTGAACACCACCGTCCGATGGCGCATCCCCGGCAGCGTCGCGATGGATGTGTGGTCGTGCTCGTAGGTCAACGCCGCGTAGATCTCGTCGGAGAACACTGTCAGGTCGTGCTCCCGGGCGAACGCCGCGACCTCCCGGAGCTCCTCGCGGGTCATCGTCGCACCTGTCGGGTTGTTCGGGTAGCAGAACACGAGGTGATCAGCCTCGCTCGCCCCGTGCTCGGCCAGCAGGTCGGCGGTGAGCGTGAACGACTCCGCCTGACGGGTCGGGATCGACAGGACCTCGCCGCCTGCGAACAGCACGCCCGGGACGTAGGAGACGTACGCCGGCTGGACGACGGCAACCGTATCGCCGGGATCGATCAGCGCACGGAAGGCGAGGTCGAGCCCCTCGCTTGCCCCAGCGGTCACGAGGACCTCCGTCTCCGGATCGTAACGCAGGTCGTACCGGGTCGCCATCCGTTCGGCGATTGCCTCGCGGAGGTCGCTCCGTCCCCGGTTCATCGTGTAGGAGGTCTGGCCGCGTTCGAGTGACGTGATGGCGGCGTCACGGGCCCCCCACGGCGCGGAGAAATCCGGTTCGCCGACGCCCAGCGAGATGACGTCGTCCATCTCCGCTGCGAGTTCGAAAAACCGGCGGATGCCCGACGGCGGCGCAGCCTCGACGCGGTCGGACGGGTTCATGGCGAGACAGAGAGCCGGTCGTCCTCGTCTCCGTCACCCATCTCGATCCCCTGTTCCTTGTAGGCGTTCATCACGTAGTGGGTGACCGTCTGGGTGATCTCCGGCACCGGCGCGATCTTGTCACTGACGAACGCCGACACGTCGCGCATCGACTCGGCCTCCACCCCCATCACGAAGTCGAACTCGCCGCTGACGAGGTACAGCGACTCGACCTCGGGAAAGCGGACGATACGGTCGGCGATGTCCTCGTATGCCGTCTCCCGATCGAGTGTAACGTTCAACTCGACGGTCGCCCGGACGGGCTGGTCGTCGAGTTTGTCCCGGTCGATCACTGCCCGGTACCCCCGGACGACGCCCGTATCCTCCAGTTCCCCGATGATCTCCTCGACTGTTTCGGGGTCGGTGTTGGTCTGCCGTGCGATATCTTCGGTACTCGCTCGACCGTCCGTGTGGAGGATGTCGAGCACTGCGTTGGGGCTACTCATGCCTGTAGTCGATTGGAGCGTGAACAAAAAGCTTGC
>PXQK01000141.1 GCA_003022085.1 Halobacteriales archaeon QH_10_65_19
AACGACGGTTTCCCGACCGTGATTGTCGGCTCCTCGAACTCAGCTGGTCAGAGTGGCTCCTCGGACAGCACACAGGAGATCCGGTTACACCGACGTTCTCCGAGGAGGAACATTTCGAAGCCGACTGATAGGGTCGTGCGTGAGTATTTTCAGCACCGGGTCCCAGTATCGGCGGTTTCGCGGGCTGAAACACCCAATGCGCGAATCCATAGCGGTAAAGAGTCACGCACGACCCTATCAGTGTCGGCCGATGCCCTCCACCAGACTGTTCAAGCTCCCGGTTGATCCGGAGAGCGACAGCTATCCCGCGGACATCGAGCCGGCTGACATTGAGGACGAGTCAGTCCTCGAACTGAGCGAGGAACACCACAGCTTCTTCGAGGAAGTAGCGGCAGAGTCCTACGAAGACCGCGACGACCTGACCGAGTTCGAGGAACTGTTCCACGCCTCGGCCCGTGACAGGATCGGCCGACCGGGTCACTCCTGTCCGGCAGCGTGGGCGAACGCGAACGCCCGGAGGAGTTTCGCGGCCAGGGCAGGTGCCCCCCCGTCGTCGCGGTCGTTGACCTCCACGGCGTCGAACCCGACCGCAGCCGGCGCGACCGCGCGGACCACGTCGTGCATCGTCCGCGGGCTCAGCCCGAACGGCTCCGGGGTGCCGGTTCCCGGTGCAAAGCCCGGATCGGCCGCGTCGATGTCGACGCTCAGGTACACCTCCCGGCCGTCGAACTCGGGCGTCCAGTCGACGACGTCGGCTGGCGGCACGACGGTGATGGCCTCGTCGGCCTCGGCGCGCTCCCACCCCTCCCTGCTGCCCGAGCGGCCGCCGAGGACGACCACCTCGTCGACGGTACCCAGCGCGTGGTGTGTGACAGTGGCGTGGCTCAGCGGGTTGCCGGCGTACGATTCGCGGAGGTCGAGGTGGGCGTCGAGACAGACGTAGACGTCCGGGGAGACCGCACGCAGGCCCGCGACCGTGACCATGTGCTCGCCGCCGATCACGAGCGGGACGACCCCCTCTCGGTGGTAGTCCGAGAGTTCGCCGGCCAGGAAGTCGAGATACTCCGCGGCGTCGCTCCCCGGTTTGATGTTGCCGTGGTCGTGGACAGCGAGGTCTGTGAATCGCAGCCCGGTGTGCTGGTCGTAGTCGGAAAATGACGCCGCGACGTGGCGGAGTTCCCGGGGACCGAAGCGTGCCCCTGGTCGGAACGTCGTCGATGCGTCCAAGGGTGCGCCGACGACGGCGTAGGCGGCCTCCTCTCGGTCGGCGCCTGCACCGGGAAACATCATACGGATCGGTGTGATTCGGTATTGCCCTGGAAACTGGGGTTGTCAGTGATCGGTTCTGGGCCAGCCGTCACAGCTTCTCACCCCCGGACATAGTCACACCGATCCGTATCACACGATCTTGCGCTGCTGTTCGTACTCGAGAAACTCGATCTCGTCGTCGGCCGCGAGGTTCTCCTCGCCGGCTTTCATCACGAAGTTGTCGTACGTTTCGAGGTCCATCACCTGTACCTCGCCGTCCCGGACGTCGATCACCTGGCCCTGCTTGCGGTTGATGATCGGTACCCACACCTTCGCGTCGACCGGCTGTGAGAGCGATCGCTTCCGGTCGTCGAAGACCCCCCGTGCCTCGATGCGAGCCTTCGCACTGCCGTGTTTTCCTGGCTTTGCTGTGCTGTAGGAGTCGATCTGACACGGCGTGTCCTCGATCATCACGTAGCTCCCCTCGTCGAGGTCCCTGACTTCTGTCTGCTGTCTCGCCATGTCTCCGTTTTACCTAGCTGCCAATATAAACGGTTTGGAGTCACCTTCTCCGCCGTGAACGGCGTCGTAGTGACTGCTGTGACTGCTCTCGTCCGACAGTATTAGTTCAGGCCGTCGTCGCCGGCGTCGGCGTCCGCCTGCTCTTGGTTCGGGCCGTCGTCGCCGGCGTCGGCGTCTGTCCGTTCCTCGTCGTGGTTCCCGGTGTCGCCCGGTTCGGTGACGCCGGACCCTCCGCCCTCGACACCGGCCACGGCCTCGGTAGCCATCGCCTCGATGTCACCGAAGCCGAGCGCGGGCTCCGCGTCCTCGGCGTCGTCCTCGCGCTGGCGCATCCGCTGGCGGGTGAACTGCGGCTGGGCCTGGATCCCGCGTGCACCCCGAAACGAGCGGTACAGCAGCGCGCCGACGAGCAGCGTCAGCACGGCCGCGACAGCGGTCGCCTCCGGGGTCGAGAAGATCCCGAGGAGCGTCGTCGACACGATGCCGGCGGCAAAGGCCAGCCCGAGCACGACCCGGCGCCCCAGCGTCTCGAAGTAGTCCTGCGGATCCGACACCTCGGCCTCGACAGTGACGCTGTTGCGCTCGATGCTGTCAAGCGCCGACTCTAGTTTCGGCGGGATCCGCAGAGTCGCGTCTGCGGCCTCGCGCAGTTCCCGTCCCCGCTCCCGGACGTACTCCCGTGCGCCCTCTTCGAGGTGCCCCTCCTCGCCGAGGTAGGAGGTCGCCACGCTGATGAAGTCGAAGTCGGGATCGAGCGTCACACAGACACCTTCGACGACAGTTGCGACCCGCAACACCAGTGCGAGGTTCGAGGGCAGGCGGAGCGGAAACTCGTACATCGTGTCTTCGACCTGCTGGACAATCTGCTGGACGCGGTACTGCTCGATGTCCTGCCCGCGGGCGTCGGCGATGGCGAGCTCCATCACGTCGCCCATCACTTCCCGGTCGGCCTCCGGGGAGAGCGTTCCCATCTCGACGAGTGCGTCGAGGATCGCGTTGATGTCCTGGCGGGCGATCGCGCCGTAGAACTCCACGATCCGGTTCTGGACAAACGGGTCGACGTAGCCGCTCATGCCGAAGTCGTAGAACACGAGTGTCCCGTCGTCCGCGACCGCGAGGTTCCCCGGGTGCGGATCGGCGTGGAAGACACCGTCGGTGATGATCATCTGGAGGTAGGTGCGCTGGAGGCGTTCGGCCAGCCGCGACCGGTCCAGCCCCAGGTCGTCGACCTCCTCCAGGTTGGTGATTTTCGTCCCGCTGACGTACTCCATCGTCAGGACGCGGTCGGTCGAGTGGGTGTCGACGACTGACGGCATCTGCACCGCGTCGTTGTCGGCGAAGTTCGCTCGGATCTCCCGGAGCATCCGGCCCTCGCGGCGGTAGTCCATCTCCTGGCGGATCGTCTTGGCGAACTCGTCGGCGAGCGTCTCTAGCGAGAACGACCGCGCGTCGTCGACAAAGCGCATCAACAGCGGCAGCAGCCAGCGGATCACCCGCAGGTCGGCCTCGACGAGGTTCTCTACGCCGGGGCGACGCACCTTCACCGCGACCTTCTGGCCGCCGATCTGGGCCACGTACACCTGCCCGAGGCTCGCGCCGCTGATCGGGTCGGTGTCGAACTCCTCGAACCGCCGGCCGACCGGCCCGAGTTCGTCCTCGATCACCTCGCGCGCGCCCGCCCACTCGGCCGGCGGGACGTCGTCCTGGAGCTTCGAGAACTCGGCGATGTACTCCGGCGGGAGGATGTCCGGCCGCGTCGAGAGCAGCTGCCCGAGCTTGATGAACGTCGGCCCCAGCGTGAGCAGCGAGTCGAGCAGGTGGGCCGCGCGCCTGCGGCGCTGTTCGCCCGAAACCGACCGCGAGCCGCCGAACAGCAGGAACCGCCGGCGGTCGCGGGCGTAGGCCCACACCAGCGGGAAGAACTGCCGGATGACGACGACAAAGCGCCAGTAGGCGCGCGGGTTCACCTGGCGGACACCTCGCTACTCCCGCTCGGTGACCGGGATCGTCGTCGCCTCGGCGGTCGACTCCTTGGGAAGCCGGAGTTCGAGGATCCCCCGCTCCATCGCGGCCTCGGCGTCGCGGGCCGTCGCGTCCGGGGGGATCGGGAGGTCGGCGTCCAGAAACAGCGATCGGTCCTCCGTGTGGTAGCGAAACGCCGACGGCACGTCCTTCTCCCGTCGGGCTTCGATCCGGAGGCGGCTCCCCTCGACTGACGCCTCGACGCTCCTGGCGGTCACGCCTGGGAGGTCGATGACGATCAGGTATGCATTGTCACTTTCCAGCAGGTCCGCGAACACGGCGTCCGGGAGATTGCGCAACGCCTCACGCAACGCTGACATACTCAGCTGTTTGGACGGGAAAGCGAAAAAGGCCCCGATACTATACTGCCGTTGGATCGACCCTGCCGGCGACGAAACCGAGGCTCCCGAGCAACACCAGGGCAGCAGCCGGCAAGAGCCACTGGAAGGCGGTCAGGAGGACGCCGCTTGCCTGGATTCCGACCACGAGAAAGATCACCGGGCCACAGCAGGCGCTGCCGGCGAGCAGTGCCGGGACGGCAGCGAGCACACCCGTTCCCGTCTCGATCCCGCAGGAGCGGGGCTGGGTCACGGCGAGATACGAGAGCGTGAGGTTCAACCCGACCAGTACCGAGATGAACAGCCCAATCGCCGTGTTGATCGGCGAGAATACCCAGGTGCCGATCCAGAGATCGAGCACGGCGATGGCCTCGTACTGGTACTGGCCCGGTCCCGGTTCGAACATCCGCGACAGCGGCTCCGCGACGAACAACGAGGAGAATCCGACGCTGAAGTCGAACGTGAAATCCTGCATCACAACGAGAAACGCCGTCAGATACGCCACCGTAACGGCGAGAAACAGGAGAAGCGTCCGTGGCCGCCGGAGCAACCCCGTGACGAGCGACCACGTCCGGCCGATACGCTTCCGGACCTTCCCTGGTAGTGCGGCGATGCGACCGTGTGATGATGT
Organism: Halobacteriales archaeon QH_10_65_19; assembly: GCA_003022085.1. The sequence goes on from PXQK01000141.1 coordinate 4,762, forward strand.
GCTGTTTGACATGGGTGTCTGTCCTCGATTGGTGTTGGCGTGTATTTAGGCGACGACGACGGTGTCAGTGTAGAACCCGACCCAGGCGAACCACATCGCGTCGAACGTATTGACCGATTCGAGGGGCAACTCGGCGGCGTCGTGGGTGCCGTCGGGGCTCTCGTATCCCGCTGACGTCCGGTCGACGGACACTCCGTCGGGGTTCCAGTAGACGTACGCCGTGTCCAGTGTGGGGTCGTACGCCGCCAGGTAGGGGACACCCCCGACCTCCGCCTCGAGGAGACCGTCTTCGCGCAGCAGTTCCTTGTCGAAGGCGACGGCGCCGTCGGCACTGCGCGCGCCCATGAACACCTTTTTTGGCGGGAACCGGTCGTCACTCTCGAGGTTGTCGAACAGGAGCCGCCCGTTGTCGTAGTAGCCCCCCGGCGGGTTGTAGGCACCGTAGGGATCCCTTCCGTAGTCGCGGGCGAAGCCAGTCTGTTGGTTCAGCACCCTCGTGTCGGGGTGCTTCTCGCGCCACTGCTCCCAGGTCGTCCAGATGACGCGGAACTCCTCGAGTGACATCCCGATCAGATCGCCGTCTACGGCCGTCCCGAGGATCTGGGGCCACCAGGAGTCGGTCTCCCGGTCGTACATGATGAGGTTGTTGTTGACGAGCCTGCCGGAGACGCCTAGTTCGACATCGCCGCGCTCGAACCCGATCACTGTCCCGGTCAGCGGGCAGTAGGTCACCGACACGTTGCGGTCGCCGAAGCTGTCGTTGACGATCTCGTGCCACACGAGGACGTGCTGCGGGTATGCACGTGCCTCGCCGTCGATCACGACGCCGAACACCGGATCGCCCGGGTCCATCATGTCGTCGCCCCCCTCGGGGCCGTCGAACTGCGGGTCGTCGATCGAGGGGATGCCGTCCTTCCCCGGCCCGCCGCTGACCGCGTTCTCCTCGAACTCCCCGAGCTCGAACGCCAGCGGAACCTCGTGTTCCGTCAGGGGTATCGGGACGTCGACGTCGTCGCCGCTTCCACCGTCGTCGCCGCCCCCGATACAGCCTGCGAGCGCCGCGAGTCCACTGCCTGCGAGAACGAGCGCCCGTCGACGTGAGAGTCGTCGTTTCATGTGTACCTGTTTATACGCCTGAAGAACGATTAAAGCCCCTCCGCTCGTGTAGGGGCCGGACACAAACGGTGCTCCCAGGACGCCGGGGCATCGACGGAGACTGCCGGAAACAAAGGTTACTAACGCCGGTTCGTCGTACTCCCGTCACATGAGTGTACACAGTGACTGGGGCGACTGGCTGCCCCGGGCCATCGCGGACGCGGACCCCGACGGAGTGGCGCTCTGGTATCTCGGCTGCAACGGGTTCGCGCTCAAGAGTGCGGCCGGAACGACGCTGTTCATCGATCCGTACCTCGGCACCGGCGACCCGCCGCGGACGATCCGGATGATCCCGGTCCCGTTCGAGCCGGCAGACGTCCGGGATACCGACGCCGTGCTCGGGACCCACGAACACACCGACCACGTGCACGGCCCGAGCCAGGCACCCCTCGTCGCCGACAACGGGGCGGCGTTCTACGCGCCGGACCGAAGCGTCGACGTCGTCCACGAGGAGGAGTGGTTCGACCGCTGGAACCTCCCGGCCGGGGCCGTCGAGACGGTCGCGGAGGGTGACACGTTCGAGGTCGGCGACCTGCGGATCACCGTCGGCCCCGCGAATGACCCCGACGCCGAGGAGCCGGTGTCGTACGTGATCGAACACGATGCGGGGACGTTCGTCCACGGCGGTGACGCGCGGCCGGGCGCGTTCGCCGGCCTCGGCGAGCGATACGACGTCGACCTCGGTGCCCTCGCGTTCGGCACCGTCGGAATGCTCCCCGACAAGGAGACCGGCGAGCTGACGGAGACGAAGTGGTACAACGACGAGAACATGCTCGTCGAGGCGGCGGCGGAACTCCAGCTCGACCGTCTGGTGCCGACCCACTGGGACATGTGGCGCGGACTGACGGCGGACCCGACGGTGCTCCACCACCACACTAACAGCTTCGAGTACCCCCGCGAACTCGAAATCGTCGGGATCGGTGATCGGGTCGACCTGTGAGAATACGGACGTGTCGCCAGTAAGTAGCTTTAATACCTTCGGAGAACCCAAATGCAGACATGAGTGATTCACAGGCGTACGAGGAGGTGACCGTCGCCTCAGAGGGGATAACCGTCACGAAGCGATTCGAGGAAGACGAGTTTCCCGTTCCGGCGATCGCCTTCGAGTTCGAATCGAACCGCGACGAGGGGGTGACCGTCCGGTTGACGGACCCCGTGCCGGAGGGTATCGAGGTAGAGGATCTGGGGTTTCACCCGGAGTACGGCAGCGAGTACTGGACAATCGACGACGAACACATCACGTTCGAACACGACCTGGACCCGAACACCACCTACACGACCGTGTACGGCATCCGCGCGACGGGGAGCGACGACATCCAGCAGTTCCTGGTCAAACCGACGCTGGAGACGGTCGACCCGGCCCTGCCGGAGGGTCAGAGCCACGAGGACGTCATCCCGGAGAGCGGTGACGACGTCGTCAAGAACGCAATCGCCGGCGACGGCGAGATTCCGGGGCTCGAAGACGAGGACGGTGAGGAGAAGGATGACGACGAGGACGTGGCGACGCTGGACCTGAAAAACCCCAACGAACCGGACAGGGAGGTCGACGAGGGGAGCGCGAACGGCGCCGACACCGACGGAGCCGACGCCGCTGACCCCGAGGTGACCGTCTCCGACGACAGCCTCATCGCCGCGATGGCGACCGAGATCAGGGAAAAGGACGTCTCGGCGAAGGACGTGAAACTGCTCCGGCAGGCGTTCGAGGTCGCCGCCGAGGACGGCGGGAGTACTGTCGCGAAGATCGACCAGATACAGTCCGACATCGCCGACCTTCGGGCCTACACCAGCTCACTCGAGGAGTTCCTCGACGAGAACGGGACCGCCGGGGAGCTGATCGAGGACTTCGAGCAACAGGTCGAGGGGTTCGAGCAGCAGCTCGACGAGTTCGAATCCACGCTCGAGGATCAGACCGAGCAGCTGGGGGCCATCAACGACGAGGTCGACACCGTGAGCGAGGAAATCGCGACGGTCAACGATGACGTCGATACGCTCGACGAGGAGGTTAGCTCCGTCCGCAGGGAGGTCAACGGCCTCGGCACCGAGGTCGAAGAGGTAGAGGACGTCCTCGAAGAGATCGAGGCGGACGTCGAGGAGCTTCAGGCGGAGGTTACCGAGGGGGACATCGCGGACCGTCTCGAGGACCTCGAGGACGACATCAACGACCTCAAGAGCTGGCAGGAACAGATCATGAAAACATTCGGCGGGTGATCCGGTGTCGCCGGCCTGAGTACAGTCAGGCAGTGCGGATCCCGAACGGAAACTGTTTGGGGGGTCCAGTCCGTACACAACACAATGGCCGAGTTCAATCTCCAGCCACGTCTGGACGCAGCAGAAAGCGAGCCAAGCGACGCCGAGGAGTTGCTCTCCTCCTACGCCGACGCACACGAGACGGTCACGCTCGCGACCGAGCCAGCCGGAGCCTCGGAGGACGACAGGGTTCTGATCCCCGGGGAGTACCTCGAAATCGACGGCGTCGAGCGCTTCGCCCAGGTCTACACGGACCTCGTCGAGGAGCCCGAGGTCGTTGAGGCCGCGCTCTGGGGACCGACCGCCGAACGGTTCCCGGTCCGGGTAAAGCACTACGCGCTCCAGCAGATCGGACAGCCCGACCTCTACGAGTTCCACGCCCTCGGCGGTCAGGTGACGCTCGTGATCGCCGAGAGCAAGCTCGAGGCCGAACAGGTCCAGCGCGAGGTGCCCGCTCCGGCGCTCGGGTGACCGGCACTCATTTGAGAATCGCGGTCAATCGGGCGAACATGAAGCTCACGTTTCTCGGCTCGGGCAGCGCCATGCCGACCGGCGGGCGGTTCCAGACCGGCCTGCTGGTCGAGTCGGGAGCCGACCGGCTGCTGATCGACTGCGGGAGCGGCGTCCTCCACCGCCTGGCACGGACCGAGGCGGGCTACGAGGGCACAGACACGCTCCTGCTGACACACCACCACCTCGATCACGTCTCCGACCTGCTGGTGCTGATGAAGGCCCGCTGGCTCGCCGGCGAGGAGTCGCTGACTGTCGCGGGACCGCCAGGAACCCGCGAGCTGGTGACCGGACTGCTCGACGTCCACGAGTACATGCAGGACCGCCTGGATCTCACCATCCGCGAGGTCGAACCGGCCGAGGGCGGGTTCTCGCTCGCAGGATTCGACGTCCGGGCGATGGAGACGCGCCACTCGATGCAGTGTTTCGCGTACCGGTTCACCCCCACAGGAGCGGACGGCCCTGTCTTCGTCTTCAGCGGCGACAGCGAGGCGTTTACCGACCTCATCGAGTTCGCCGACGGCGCGGCCGTGTTCGTCCACGACTGCTCGTTTCCGGACGGGATCGACGTCTCGAACCACCCCACGCCGTCGACGCTGGGAGAGGCGCTCGCCGAAGCGGATCCGGAGGTCGGCCGGCTCTACTTGACCCACCTCTACCCCCACACCGAGGACACCCACGAGTCGATGCTCGACTCGCTTGGC
>PXQK01000142.1 GCA_003022085.1 Halobacteriales archaeon QH_10_65_19
ATCTCGAGCCAGAGGGGTCCACCTGAATCGCCATTTCGTTCCAATCTGTTCCGTGCTCTACATCTTCAGGTGCATCTTGTTCAATACCTCCATCTATTGGGGTCGGATATTTCTTCCCATCTTCATCTGCTATTTTGTAAACCTCAAGAACAACTCCTTCTAGTCACAACCGCCAAATACGCAGGGAGCACACACAGCTATGACCGAGCGCACGGCAGCGGTAACGCGCGAGACAGCCGAAACCGAGATCAAACTCATCCTCAACGTTCTCCCTGCGGATGCGGACGCGCCGCCCGGCTACGCCGCCGCGGGGCGTCTGACTCCTGTCTGACAGGTATTTTTCAGTCCGTAGACGAATCCCAGCATATGGCAACGGCAACGAGCACGGACCACTCGAAAGCGGCCCGCCTGGAGCGGTATCTGCGACGGCAGGTCGAGGCCGGCGAGTGCTACTTCAAGAGCCGGTTCATCGCAGAGGACCTGGAGATGTCCGCCCAGGAGATCGGCGCAGCGTTCAAGAAGCTCAGCGAACGGAGCTGCCGCCTGGAGGTCGAACCGTGGTCCTACTCCAGCGGGACCACCTGGCGCGTGACGCTCGCAACCCAGGAGTGATACGGACTGCTGTAATTGTGTACTGCTGTCGATTCGTGAGTTCCGAGTGTCAGACTGCCACTACCGCAACAGTACTTCCGAGGTCAGTACCTCACAAAGTTCGGTAGTCTGTCCAGCAATCCCACGTCCAAACACCCAGTCGCGTACCACCCCTCGGTGGAACTCGCAGGGTTTATCTGCCCGCTCGGCCGACAGTATGGTAGTATGAGTGAACAGGAAAACCGGACGGGGAGCGCAGGCCGCTTCGGCGCGCGATACGGGCGGGTCGCCCGGCGTCGCGTCGCCGAGATAGAGCGAGAGATGCGCAACTCCACCGTCGACGGCGACAACGTCACGCGCGTCGGAACCGGCATCTGGGTCAACGAGGAGACCGGCGAGAAGTTCACCGGCGGCGCCTACAAGCCGAAGACGCCAGCCGGTAAGACCGTCACGCGCTCCATCCGCGCCGCACTCGAAGGGGACGACGAATGAGCTACAAGTGCTCCCGCTGCAAGCGCGACGTGACGCTCGACGAGTACGGCGGGGTGCGCTGTCCCTACTGCGGTCACCGCGTGCTCCTGAAAGAACGGAGTCGCGACGTCAAAGAGATCAACGTCGAGTAGTGAGCCGCGATTCCGGCGAACACGGGACACTTCTCTCGATCACATACGCTACCCCGGAGCGTGCGCGCCGCATCGAACGCGCCATCGCCCCGGAAGTCAGGGACATCGACGACGACCGCAGCCGGACCCGGATGGACCGCGAGGCTGCCGAACTCAGACTGGCCATCGAGGCGCAGGATTTAGTTGCGCTCCGGGGCGCGCTGAACACCTGGCTGTCCCTGGTATCGACAGCCGAGAGAGCCGGCGGCGTGGATCAGTAGTCCGGATCCGCGCCGGGAAAGAGTCACAGTAGTCACGACGAGTCATCTTCCGTGGGTTTAACACTGCGGGTCCCGAGATGTGGGTATGCAGGGTAATCTTCCGCCGGAAGCACAGGAGAAACTCGAGGAGTTACAGGATCTCCAGGAGACGGCACAGCAGGTCGCCGCCCAGAAACAGCAGGCAGAGACACAGCTTACCGAATCGAAGACGGCTCTCAAAGAGCTCGAGGATATCGACGCGGAGACAACGATGTACCGCCAGCTCGGCGAGCTGCTCGTCGAGGCCGACTACGAGGCAGCCCAGGAGGACCTCGAGGAGACGGTCAACAGCCTCGAAGTACGCGTCGACACCCTCGAGAAGCAGGAGGAGCGCGTCCAGCAGCAGTTCGAGGAACTCCAGAGCGAACTCCAGCAGATGCTCGGCGGCGGGCCGGGCGGCGGCGGCCTGGGCGGCGCCGGCGGCGCATAATGCCTGCCGAGGACGCCGCGGTCGTTCAGGCGGCCGCGACGGCCGCTGAGAACGTCATCTTCTCGCGGTACTCCCGGCGCGAGATCAGTGACGTCGACGTCACCGTAACCTTCGACGACGGACAGCTCGAGGTCGACGTCTACCTCGATGCGCCCGGCGACGCCGAACAGGTGGCCGAGGACGCGGTGCTGGCCGCCAGACAGGCGGCTGACGACCTCCTCATCTGACCGCTCGCTGCTGCGGTAGTGTCCCACGCGGGAGAACAGGCTTTTGATTCCGGGCCCGAAACTACGAGCATGGAACACGAAGCGACAGTGGAGGGTGTTGGCATCGGCGTCAGCGAGGAAGGCCCCGGCGTGCCGGTCGTCATCCTCGAGGCCTGCGGCGAACTCATCCCGATCTTCGTCAGCAAGGATCAGGCACAGTCGATGCAGCTCGCGCTCGACGGCGAACCGTTCGAGCGGCCGCTCACGCACGACCTGTTCATCGAGATGGTCGCGGAGTTCGGCGCGGCGATCGACCGCGTGCGCATCGACGACCTCGCTGACGGCACCTTCTACGCGAAGATCGACACCGAACAGTACCACGGCGGCGAGCGCAAACAGGCCGTCTTCGACGCGCGCCCGTCCGACGGCATCGCGCTCGCGCTGCGGGTCGACTGCCCGTTGATCGTCTCCGACGAGGTGATCGACGAGGCGGGCCGGCCGCCCGATGCCTTCGAAACAGAGGGCGACGACGATCCGGGCGTCGGCGACGATCCATTCGGAACGGGGTCGCGATAGATGGGGCGCTACGACGGCCTGTTGCTCGACCACGACGGCGTCGTCGTCGACGTGCTGGACCGCGACCGGGTGCGCCGCGCGGCCATCGAGGCGTTCGAGGCGGTCGGCGTCCAATCCCCTGCCGACGACCACGTCGAGCTGGTCGCGTTCGGTCCAACCCACGACGAACTCCGTGCGATGGGCGACCGGGTCGGATTCGACCCCGCGGCGCTGTGGCGCCACCGCGACGACAACCTGGCTGTGGCACTGAAAGACGCAGCACTGAACGGCGGCAAGGAGCCCTACCCCGACGTGAGCGTCCTCGCCGACCTCGACGTTCCGACCGGGATCGTGAGCAACAACCAGCGCCGCATCGTCGAGTTCATCGCCGAACAGTATGACCTCACGGACCACTTCGCGGCGATCCAGGCCCGGGAACCCCACGTCGACAGCCTCGCACGGAAAAAGC
>PXQK01000143.1:0-3154 GCA_003022085.1 Halobacteriales archaeon QH_10_65_19
ATGCTGTACGACAACGCCGAACTGCCGCGGGCGTACCTCGCCGGCTACCAGGTCACCGGCGAGGAGCGGTACCTGGCCGTCGCGACGGAGACGTTCGACTTCATCCAGCGGGAACTCACCCACGAGGACGGGGGGTTTTTCAGCACCCTCGACGCACAGAGCGAAACCGAGGGCGGCGGGCGCGAGGAAGGGGCGTTCTACGTCTGGACGCCCGATGGAGTCGAAGACGCTGTCGCCGACGAGGAGGCTGCGGCGCTGTTCTGCGACCGCTACGGCGTCACCGCCCGCGGAAACTTCGAGGGCAAGACCGTCCTGACAATCCAGGAGCCGATCGGGGATCTCGCCGACGAGTACGGGATAGACGAGGACGAGGTCCGGGAGACACTGGATCGAGCGCAACAGGGGGTGGCAGCGGCGAGAGACGACCGTCCGCGGCCGCCCCGCGACAAGAAAGTGCTCGCGGGCTGGAACGGGCTCGCGATCTCGGCGTTCGCCGAGGGGGCCATCGTCGCCGACGAGTCGCTCGCGGGGCCCGCTGCCGGGGCTCTCGAATTCTGTCGAGACAGGCTCTGGGACGCCGACGCAGGCCGGCTCCAGCGCCGCTACACGGACGGCGTGACGAAAATCGACGGCTACCTCGAGGACTACGCCTTCCTCGGCCGGGGTGCGCTCGATCTCTTCCAGGCGACCGGCGAGGTCGAGCACCTCGCCTTTGCCCTCGACCTCGCCCGCGCCATCGAGCGGGAGTTCTGGGACGAAGCGAACGAAACGCTGTACTTCACCCCGGCCGAGGGCGAGTCACTTATCGCGCGCCCACAGGAGCTGACAGACCAGTCGACGCCGTCGAGTATGGGCGTCGCGGCGGAACTGCTGGACACACTCTCGGTGTTCACGACCGACGACAGCTTCGCGACGGTCGCGGAGGCAGTCGTCGAGACCCACGGCGACCGGATCTGGTCGAACCCGCTCCAGCACGCCTCGCTGAGCCTCGCGGCGGACACGGTCACGAACGGCGCGTTCGAGCTGACGCTCGTCGCCGACGATCCGCCCGGGGAGTGGCGAGAGACAGTCGCCGACTGGTATCTCGGCTCCCGGGTGCTCGCGTGGCGGCCGGCGGGCCAGGACCGGCTGACCGGGTGGCTCGACAGCTTAGGTTTCGACGACGTCCCGCCAGTCTGGGCGGATCGGGATCAGAAAAACGACGAACCGACAGTGTACGCCTGCCGCTCGTTCACGTGCTCGCCGCCGCGAAACGAGATCGAACGGGCACTCGAGTGGGGCGCGCGCGCACTGCAGTAGCGCGGCGGCCCTGGGGCCGTCGGTGGCGGCGCCCCGTCGGTGGATGGCCGTTCTCGGAGGATCGTGCGTAGGCACACACCACCTAATCAGCCTGGCTGTTCGTCGGGGTGTCCGAGCGTTTCCGCGAGCCGGTCGGCGAGGTAGACCGCGATCGGGGCCGACTCGTTCTCGACGAAGCGGGCGACCTCGTCGCCGTCGCCCGGTCGCGGTTCGGCGTCCTCACCGCTCGCGCCGGTCGCGCCGCTCCGTGGCGCGTGCTCGACGACAACAGTCGGGATGGACTCGACGTCGTACTCCTCGACGCCCGGTCCCCGCTTGTCCTGGTCGAGTTCGAACTCCTCGATACGGTGGTCGGGAATGCCCGCCGCCGCAAGTGCCGCGCCGAAGTCCGGGAGCTTCGCGCGGCAGTCCTTGCACCAGTCGCCACACCAGATCTTGTACGTCACGTCGTCGCTGTACTCCTCGAGAATCTCGACCGTGTCGCTGTACGCCTCGGCCATCCACATCGGGTTCGGATCGAGTGTCTCGAGCGCCATACCGTCTGTTCGTCGGCGAACGGTTTAGCTGTTGGCCGTCGTGTGGGCTGTCGGCGAGACCGTCCCGTTTATTCTGTTTCACGCCGTAGACGAGGCTGGATGCCGAGTAATGACTGACGGGAAGACCCTGGCAGGGATCGACACGGTGCTGTTCGACCTCGACCACACGCTTATCGCGTACAGGCGGACGTCGGGCGAACTGCTAGCGGCGAGTTTCGAGGCGTGTGACCTCGACCCGCTTTTCCCTGTCGAGGCGTACTACGAGTGCTTCGACGAGTTGCGCGACCAGCACGACTCCATCGAGTCGCTGCGTGCGGACTGTTTCGAGCGTCTGGCTGCCGAGCGCGGTCACGACCCCTCGCTGGGTCGGGAGGTGGCGGCCGCCTACACGGCGATGCGCGACCAGACCAACGTGGCATTCGTCCCCGGGGCCCAGACGGTGCTCGACCGCCTGTACGGGCAGGTCGACCTCGGCGTGGTGACAAACGGGACCGGAGAGGCCCAGCGGGCGAAGATCGACGCGGTCGACCTCGACCAGTGGATCGACGCGACGGTGTTCGCCGGCGAGGAGGTGCCGGCGAAGCCGGAGGCCGCACCGTTCGAGCGCGCGCTGACACGCCTGGGTTCGACCCCCGGATCGGCCGTACACGTCGGCGATTCGCTCTCCTCCGACGTCGCCGGCGCCAACGCCGCGGGGCTGCACTCGGTCTGGCTGGCCGACGGCGACGAGCCGGGGCCGGAAACCTCGACCGCACCGACTCACCGGATCGAATCGATGCCCGAACTGCTCGCGCTCCTCGGCGTCGAGTGACATCCTCCCGTCACGACCGCCGGAGTGTACACGCTGCCGGTGTCACCGGAGATTTATCCCACGGACGCGTAGGGTGAGGGCATGAACGAGAGCATCCTCGAAACGATCGGCTCGCCGCTTGTCGAGGTTGCGGCCCCGGACGGGACGACAGTCGGCGCGAAAGTCGAGTTGTTCAACCCCGGCGGGTCGGCGAAAGACCGGCCGGCGCTGGCGATGGTCGAGGCCGCCGAGGACGAGGGACGGCTGGAGCCCGGCGACACGATTGTCGAGGCCACCAGCGGCAACACCGGCATCGGCCTGGCCGTGGTCGGTGCGACGAAGGGCTACGACGTCCGGTTCGTGATGCCCGCCTCCCGCTCGCGGGAGCGCCGACAGATCATGCGTGCCTACGGCGCAGACGTGGAACTGGTCGAGGGTGACATCTCCGACGCGAAAGCGCGGCTCCGCGAGCTCACAGCCAGCCCGGAGTTCGTCGAGATGCGGCAGTTCGAGAACCCGGCCAACCCGG
>PXQK01000143.1:3203-4916 GCA_003022085.1 Halobacteriales archaeon QH_10_65_19
CACCGGTGTCGGCCGGCGGCTCCGTGAGGTGTTCCCGGACATCGAGGTCGTGGCCGTCGAACCAGCCGAGAACACCGTCCTCTCGGGCGGAGAACCGGCCGACGACGACTACCAGGGGATGGGTCCGGGGTTCGTCAGTGAGATCATCGACCGGGACCTCCTCGACGACGTCGAGACTGTCCCCCTCGAGAACGCGGAGGCGGAGTGTCGCCGCCTCGCCCGCGAGGAGGGGATCTTTGTGGGCCAGTCCTCGGGAGCGTCGAACCTCGCGGCGAAACGCGTCGCCCGGCGGCTCCGGGAGTCCGTCGCGGAGCCGTTCGTCGTCACCGTCTTCTGGGATTCCGGCGAGCGGTACATTACGACCGGTATGTTCGACGCCGTGGAGTGATCGAGCCCGGTTGCGGGCGCGGCAGTACCTCGCGCTCGCAGCTGCTGGCCTGACCGCCGGCCTCGCCGGTTCCGGGTATCCCGTCTTCGACGCGAGCTGGCAGGAGACCGAACACGACGTCGCGACCGATGCATACCAGTCACCGTCGCTGTCGCCGGACGACCGGGTGATGGGCGTCTTCCGTGACGGCCGCGCCAGGGCCTACCCGCTGAAGCTCCTCACACGCCACGAGGTTGTCAACGACACACTCGGCGGCCCGCTGCTCGTCATCGCAGACCCGGACAGAGCTGCTCCGGAGCAAGCGGGACGCGACCCGGTACCAGATCCTCGTCCAGATCGCGGAGCGACAGCCGGCAGTGAGCCAGCGAGAGATAGCCGGGGCAATCGACATCACGGCACAGGGGGTGAGCAACTACCTTCGGGAGCTGATCGAAGCCGGCCACGTCGAGAAACACGGGCGCGGCCGCTACGAGATCACGAAGGAGGGAGTCGACTGGCTCATCTCCCGGACCGACAACCTGCGGTCGTTCGTCGACCACGTCTCCGAGGAGGTGATCGAACAGGTCGACGTCGAGAGCGCGATTGCGGCCGGCGACGTTGTCGAGGGCCAGCGCGTCTCACTGGCGATGCGTGACGGCTCCCTCCACGCGCTCCCGGACGGGGACGCCGGAGCGACTGCGGTCGCCGTCACCGACGCGACGGCCGGCGCGGAGGTCGGCCTGACCGACTTCGAGGGCGTCGTCGACTACGACCTCGGGACGGTGACAGTCGTCTCGGTGCCGACGGTGCGCAACGGCGGCAGCGCAGCCGTCGAGTCCGACGTGGTGACCCGCCACGCCGCGGACCACGACCTGCTCGCGGTCTCCGGCGTGGAAGCACTCGTGACCGCCCGGACGTGCAGGCTCACCCCCGACGTCCGGTTCGGGACGGCCGAGGCGGTCCGCGAGGCCGCCACCAAGGGGCTGGACGTCCTCCTGCTGGTCGTGACCGGCCAGCTGTCGCCCCACACCGACACACTCAGGGACAGGAACATCGGCTACGAAGTGATCGACGCGACCGGCAAGTAAACTACCCTACCCTACTTCCTCGGCGCATACGCGCCTCGGTCCTTGAGGCCGGAGGCTCCGCCTCGATACTGCTGACCGACAGGGCCGGGTAGCGGGGGTGACGACGGGCGATCAGGTAGCCGCGACCACTTCGTCGAACAGGATCTGCACGTCGCCGATGGTGACACCGCCGTCCTGGGTGTAGAACCCGCCTGGTCCGCCCGGCACGACAGCCGTGACGGTCCCGTTCGTCGTCACCCTCTCCCCGGCGTACGGCGA
>PXQK01000144.1 GCA_003022085.1 Halobacteriales archaeon QH_10_65_19
CAGTATAAAGGGACGCCCCGGGGCGGAGGTGGACGGCGGCCGACGGGCTGTGGCGATCGGCGGGTGGCTCGGCCTACATCAGGCGGCGCACGAGTCCGAAGACGGTGTCCCGGAGGCGCGCCGGAAGGTACCGCGCGGCGGTCGCATAGGAGGCGAACCGCCCGACCTGGTACCGCGGGTCCGGGTCGTCGAGGCAGGCCGCGTCGTGGATGACGGTCGCCACGTCCCCGGGCGCCAGCGCCCACGGCAGCGATCCGGCGACGAGGCTGGTGTCCTCGAACGCCTCGTACACCCACCCGTAGGTCCGCCGGCGGTCCAGCCCGTCGACCTCCTCGGCGGCGCGCTCCTCGAACCCCGTCTCGACCGGACCGGGCGCGACGACGACCACGTCGACCCCGAGGCTGTCAACCTCCGCCCGGAGCGCGTCGCTCATCGCCTCCAGGGCGAACTTCGAGGCAGCGTACGCGCCGCCGCCGGGCACTGACACGCGACCGTTGACGCTCGAGACGTTGACGATCGTCCCGTCTTCCCGGGCGCGCATCAGCGGCAGGACCGCGCGGATCAACCGGTGAGGGCCGTAGACGTTGACGTCGAACTGCTCGTGGAGGCGCTCGGCGGGGATGTCCTCCAGTGGACCGTACTGGCCGTATCCGGCGTTGTTGACGAGGCAGTCGACGTGCCCGACCTCCTCGCCGATCCGGTCGACGACGCGTGTCACCGCCTCGTCCTCCGTGACGTCCAGCGCCGCAGTCCGGCAGCCCTCCTCCCCGAGATCGGCGACGTCGGCCTCGTCGCGGCCCGTCGCGTACACTGTCCAGCCGTCGTCCAGAAACGCCTTGGCGGTCGCCCGGCCGATCCCCGACGAACAGCCCGTGATGAGCACTGTCTTCTCTGTCATGCGCGGAGTGACGGGCCCACCACAGTTAACTCTCAACGGTCTCGACCGGCCGCTCCGCCCGGCCGAGCAGTGCGGCGAGTATAACGCACCGGGGGTTACAGCCCCAGCAGCCAGTCGGCGACGTCCTCGACAACGGCGCGGTCCAGCGAGTTGCGGAGGGCGTACTCGCCGGGAACGGAGGGACCGGTGCCGGGCTGGAAGACGTGGTTCAGCCCCTCTGGTAGTCCCGCTCGCCCTGGAGGAACAGGAAGGGGGTGTCGACCTCCCGGGCAACGGCGACCTGATCGTACTCGTCGACACTCTGCCAGAGCGCGCCGGGGTAGCCGAGCACGGTGTCGTCCGGGGAGTAGTCGCCCTGCCGGATACGGTCGATCCGGTCCCGCCAGCGCTCGTAGAGACTCGCCATCCGCTCCCACTCGAACTCCCCGACGGTTGCGAGGTGCTCGTACTGGTCGACGAATATCTCGTAGAACGACCGGGCCGGTGCTGCCATCGCCACGCCGCCGGCGAGCCCCCCGTCCCGCCGTGCAATCCGCGGGACGACCATCCCGCCGAGGCTGTGGCCGGCGACACTCACCCGGTCGGCGTCGACGCCGTCGACGCTGCGCAACCGGCCGAGCGCGACCAGCGCGTCGTCGACGGAGACGCTGTCGAGCGTGTACTCCGAGAGTGCGACCGAGTTCGGGCAGGCGTGGGTCCGCCTGTCGTACCGGAGCACCGCCACGCCGCGACTCGAGAGCCCCTCGGCGAGGTCCCGGAACACCTGCGAGCCGATGGTCTCGAGGTTGCGGTCAGCAGCCCCAGCCGGGTCGCTCCCGTGGACGAGGACAACGCCGGGAATGCTGTCCCCGCCTTCCGGGACCGTCACCGTGGCACCCATGAGGCAGTCCTCGGTTTCGAGCGTGATCTCCTCCTCGCTGAACGCGTCCGTGTCGACGTACGCCGGCCGTTCGTACTCGTCGTTGACGACCACCCCGACGACGGCGAACTCGTCGCCGAGTAGCACGCGCAACACGTGGTCGCTGCGCTCGAACCCGAGCGTCGCATCGACGGCGTCGAACCCCGACTGGGTGGTCTCCGCCGTGTCGACGACCCCCTCGAACGCGCCGCCGACGTTCGTCATCGCGAGCCAGACCGCCTCCAGCGCGCCGGGAGAGGATTGCTGCTGTGCGGTCGGCCCGAACCGCTCGAAGGCCTCCCCGAACCGGCCGGCCGCCGTGTCCTCGACCAGCAGCTCGACGGCCTCGACGGTCGTTTCCGGCCCTTCTCCCTCCTCGGGCGTCGGCGTCTCTGCCGGTGTCTCGGGCGTCGGCGTCTCGGGCATCGGCGTCGCGGTCGGGGTCGCAGTGTCGGTGTCGTCGTCACCGGAACAGCCCGCGATGGCGACGAGTGCGCCGCCTGCGACCGTCAGAAACGTCCGTCGTTTCATGCCGGGGCGTTGTGATGCGACCAGTAAAAAGATTGTACCGCCGTTTCGCGTCCTGCACCACCTGGTTTCCGGCGCGTCTCACCCGCGGTCGATCACGTCGTCGGCGTGGCGGTCGGCCAGCCGCACGGGTTCGGGGAGTTTATACTCGGTCGCGTACTGGGCGACGAGGTCGGCGGCGGTCTCCGCGTCGACGCGGTGGCCGGGGCTGACGTACAGCGGGTTGATGTGCTGGTCCGGCGACTCGTACTGCCGGGTCTGGACCGCGTATCCGATCACCGTGCCGTCCGGCGCGGTCACGTCCTCGTCGGCTTCGATGGCCACCCGCGTCCCGGCCGGGAGCCCACCCTCGATCGGCTCCCGGGGGCGGCCACACAGGAGGCTCTTGGCGACGCCGACGGTCGGAACGTCGAGGGTCACACCGACGTGTGTCGCCAGCCCTGCCTCCCTGAAGTGGATCCGGCCGCTACCGTCGGCAAGCACCACGTCGGGGTCGCTCTCCAGTTCCTCGAACGCCGAGAGAATCGCGCCACCCTCCCGGAAGCTCAACAGCCCCGGAATGTAGGGAATCTCCGTCTTCTCGCTCGCGTGGACACGCTCGACAACAGCGCCGTCCCGCACAGCGACAACCGCGCTCGTTGCGGTGTCGCCAGAGAACCCCTGGTCGACGCCCGCGACGAGTGGCCGCCGGTCCCCGGTAAGACCGCCGAACCGGTCGTCGTCCGTGGATCGGTCGTCCAGCGGCCCATCGAGGTCGTCCGCGAACCTCGCCGCCGCAGCGATCTCGCGCTGGAGCGCCTCCATCTCCGCCCGCGACAGTGACGGATCGGGGACAAACTCGGGGCGTGAGATGTCCATTAGAACCGTCCCCGCCCCGGGCCACCGGGGCCGCCGGGGCCGCCGGGGCCGCCACCGCCGAACTGCATCTGTCCGGGGACGCGGACGCGGTTTTTGACCCGGTAGCCGTACAGGACGCCGATGAGCAGCCCGACAAAGTGGGCGGCGTGGGCGATCCCGCCGGCGCCGGGGCTCCCGTTAACGATGAACGCGATGCTCAGGACCGCGGTTCCGCCGGTGAGCACCCAGATCGGCAGCGGGAGGACGAAGTACAGGTAGACGGTCAGGTTCGGGTTGAGGATCGTCAGCACACCCAGGAGCGCGAGTGCCGCCCCGCTGGCGCCGACGACGCCGGGGCCGCCCTGGGCGATGTTGAACGCGATCTGTCCGAAGCCGGCGAGGATGCCGCTGACCAGGAACAGGACAGCGAACTTCTTCCAGCCGACGACCCGCTCGACAAGCCGGCCGAAGAAGTAGATCACGATGCTGTTGAAGAAGATGTGGAGCGGGCTGCCGTGGGCGAAAATCGAGATGACCCAGGTCCAGACGAACAGCGGGTTCTCCGGGGAGAAGACGAAAATCGCCTCCCAGGCGCTGTCGGAGAGCACCGGCCGGAGCCCGAGCTGAAAGGCAAACGTCACCCACATCAGCCCCAGGAAGACGTAGGTCATGTTGTTGCGGAAGTACGCGAGTGGTCCGCCGGGGCCGGTGTCGATGCCGAGTGTCGCCGCGATGCCGTCGTCGTCGTCCTCTTCGAGAGTCGGATCGAACCCGCTGTCGAACACGGGGCCGCTTTGCTCCCAGTTGTTCAACCCGGGACAGTCGTGTGACTCCGGCAACCGGTGCTCGGCGCAGTGGGTCCCGCCGCAGTGCCGGCACTGGTAGGGCATACTCACTTCCTCGCCACAGACATCACACTCCGCCATTACCCCTATTTGAGTGGGGATCCGCAAAGAGATTGTGTTTGCGGGCCAGACGGTCCTGCTTGTGCGGGCTGGACTCTGTCTCTTACCCACAAGTTCGTCAAGTATAAATTATCAATCATATAAAATACGGAACTGCGATATCGCACTAGGTATCGAACGATCAGACTTCTGGGTAAGAGACAGGATTAAACACCACAGCTACACGAGATCAGTCGGATCACCCACGGCGTCCGCGAGCGGCTCCTCGCGGCCGACGCTGCGGGCGGCGAGCACGCCCTCGACGGCGGCGCACGCCGCCTCGATCCGGTCGTGGGTCTCGATGTATGCTGCGAGGGCGAACTCGGCCTCGCTCAGTCGGGAGAGTTCCAGCGCCTCCGTCCGCGAGAGGTCGCCGGCGATCCAGTCCCGGACGATCTCCCGACCCGTCGGACTGGCCGGCGACACCGACTCGCCGAGCAGGTGCAGCGTCTTCGCCGCCGTCGCCGGGGCGACCCCCGCTGCGCGGCCCGCGGCGCCGACGGTGACACCGCCGGTGTACTCCTCCAGCACCGTCGCCGCTGCCGCCGGCGAGCACGGGAGCTCGTCCGCGAACGGGTCGAGACGCTCCTCCAGCGTCGCGCCCGTTGTGTCGACGGTCGCCACGCCGCGCTCCTCCTGGGTCTCGGTGATCTCGATTCCCGCCGCGATCTCCGCCAGTCCCATCAGACGGATCTGCTTCGGCCCGGCATAAAAAGCTTGGTGCTCGCGCCGCCCCCGACCGACCACCGACGGTTGCCAGCGCCGCCGCTCCGGCGGTCTACCTGTCGGTTACCGGTAGGTATATCCCGCACGCCCGGACCGTACCACCCCGGTTCCGGCTCCGTTTAAAAGGGCAAGCGGGCCCAAGTTTCGGGTGATGGCAACGACCCACGTTCAGGCATGCCCGGAGTGTGAGGGAACAGTTCGCGCCGGCGACTGCGAGACAGTCTGTACGAGCTGTGGGCTGGTCGTCGACGAGCACGCAATCGACCCTGGGCCCGAGTGGCGGTCGTTCAGCCAGAGCGGACGGGTGCGCCGCTGACGCGGTCGCGCCACGACCGGGGACTATCGACCGAGATCGGCCACGCGACGCGGCTCAAGGGGCGCAAGCGCCGGCGGATCGCCCGGCTGCGCCGCCAGCACAAGCGCACGCAGATCCGCAGCAAGGCCGAGCGCAACCGGGTGTACGCCTTCACCGAGATCCGGCGGCTCGTCTGCGCGCTGGACCTGCCCGAGCACGTTCGCGAGCAGTCCTGCGTGCTCTTCGAGTCTGCCCAGAGCGAGGGGCTCTTGCAGGGCCGATCGATCGAGGGATTCGCCGCCGCGGCGGTGTACGCGACCTCCCGGACGGCCGCCGTCGCGCGGACCGCCCCGGAGATTATCGAGGCTGCGAAGGCGACACGCGACGAGCTCGACGTAGCCTACGACGCGCTGAACCGCGAACTCGGGCTACCGACGGGGCCGATCGACCCCCGGGAGTACCTGGCCCGCTTCGCGAGCAAGCTCGACCTCCCACAGGCGATCGAGCAAGACGCCCGACAGCTCGCGACCGAGGCCCGCGAGCGCGGCTACGACACGGGCCGCAACCCTGGCGGTGTGGCCGCGGCGTGTCTCTACACCGCCGCACAGCGCGAGGAGTACCCGCTCACACAGCAGGCCGCCGCCGACGTCGCCGACGTCGCGCCGGTGACGATCCGCGCGACCTACTACGAGTTCGAGGAGTAGCTACGAGCCGTCGACGGCGTCGGCAGTCTCGCGGAGGAGGCCGTCGAGAATCTCCGGCAGCGTCGGGTGGTACGCTCGGTCCGGGATCTCACGCACGTCCAGCCCCATTTCGACGACGATCTGCATCGTCTTGGCCATCGTGTCGGCGTGGTAGTGCAGCCCCTGATACCCGAGGACGGTTCCGTCCTCGCGGTCGACGACCAGTCTCGCCAGCCCCGCGGGAACGTCCTTTGATTTGAAGACGCCGTCGTCGCTCGCCTCGCGCGTCGCGACTGCGATGTCGTGGCCCGCCTCCCGCGCGGTCTCCTCGGTGTGACCGATGCGGGCGAAGGGGTAGACGCCCAGCCCCGAGAAGATGACGTGGTGGTGGACGTTCTCGTAGGGCGCCATGGCCTCGCCGTTCGCGTGAGCGAGGATGTTCTCGGCGGCCTGGAACCCCTGCTCTTTGGCGACGTGGAGGATCGGCTCCTTCCCGTTGACGTCGCCGACGACAAACACCCGCTCGTTGTCGACGGCCTGCATCGTGTCCGCGACCCACCGGTCGCGCGGTTCGATCCCCGTCCGGTCCAGCCCGAGCGGGTCCAGCGTCGGCTGCCGGCCGGTAAAACAGAACAGCTGGTCGCCCTTGACGACCTGTCTGTCCCCGTCTGCACCCTCCAGGTAGAGACGGACACCACCGTCGTCGGTCGGTTCGAGGCGCTGCTCGTAGACGTTCGTCGGGATGTCGACGCCGAACTCCTCGCGGTACAGCTCCAGGGCGGCGTCGCCGAACGCGGGGCTCGCCTCGTCGATCGGCCGGGCGTCGTGTTCGACGACAGTCAGATCCATTCCGCCGGCCTCGACGAGGTAGGGGACCATCTCCATCCCGACGTAGCCAAAGCCCATGACGATCCCGGTGTCGGGGAACTCGGTCGTATCGAGCACCTCCGCGCTCGTCATGTAGTCGACGTCGTCGATACCGGGCAGGTCGGGGATCTTGACGCTCGATCCGGTCGCAACGACGATGTAGTCGGGCTCGTACCGCTCCCCGCCCGCCTCCAGCCTCCGGTCGTCGACGAACCGGGCCGTGTCCCGGACGAACGTGACGTCCTCGCGCTCGGCCCACGTCTCGACGCTGTCGCGGCGGTGGGCGGCCCAGTTCAGGGTGTGCTCGTTTTTCTGCTCGACTGTCCGCTCGAGGTCGACCGACGGGAGGTTGCCGACCAGCCGGTCGTCGTGCCGCACCTGAAACCGGTGGGCGCCCGCCGAGAGAACCTCCTTGGAGGGCATGCACCCGCGGAGGATGCAGAGGCCGCCCCCGGGGTCGCCGTCGTCGAACAGCGTGAGTTCGACCTCCGGGTGGTCGACGAGTTCGCCCGCGACCGCGGATCCCGCACTGCCGTACGCACCGATGATTGCGACGTGAATGCCCATACCGCGTGCAGGAATGGCCGGCAGATAACCCTACCGGGAGCGTGTTTTCCCGGCGCACATAGATCCGGCTGTCGTCGAGAGAAAAACCGCCAGCGACTTGCCTTCGCGCGGCAACCACCACCCATGTACGTTGGACGGTTCCTCGTCGCCGGCCCGACGGTCGGCGCGTACCGGGTCTCCTCTCGGTCGTTCCCGAACAGGCAGGCAACCGAGCGCGACGGGACGGTGACGGTCGGCCCGACGGCCGACGCCCCGGAGACGGACAACCCCTACATCTCCTACAACTGCGTCCGGCGGACCGACCGCGGCGCGGTGCTTGGCAACGGCTCGCACGTCGACCCGATCGCGGAGAAACTCGCGCTGGGCTACCCGGCGCGAGACGCTCTCGCCGAACCCCTGCTCGCGCTCGACTTCGAGAAGGACGACTACAACACGCCCCGCATCGCCGGTATCGTCGGCGTCACGGACGACCCCACCGTCGGCGTCACGGACGACCCCACCGTCGGCGTCACGGATGACCCCACCGCGACCGACGAACCCGGTGCAGTCGTCGGGACGGTACGCCGCGACGCGCTGCTGGTCGAGGCCGTCCAAGAGCCGACGCTCGTGGCCACATACGAGCGCGACGCCCCGGAACTGTTCGACCTGGACGCGACCGACGCGGCGGATGCCGCCCGGGAACTGTACGACCACGCGTTCGAACACCGGGTCTGTGCCGCCGGCGTTGCCCACACCGGCGACGGGTTCGAGACCGCTGTCGTCAACGGGGAATGACATCCTCCTCGGCATAGTACTTCGGAGAAGTCTGTGAGGAACTGACCAGGAGGTAACCCAGCCGTGTTGCAGTCGGGGAAGCCCCAGGTCGCTCGGCGACGGCGGCCGACGTAAGGACCGCAGCGGGCGGTGCGGAGAGCGAGGACCGCAGCGAGGCCCCCGAGTCGAGCAGCCGGGGGCTTCTCCTTCGGAATTCCTCCATTTCTTTCCTGAGTCACTACGCCGAGGTTTCCCCATCCGCACGTTCGGGATCGCACAGGCAGACACCCCGAAAAGCCGGTGTGTCGTTCCGTGTGTATCGGCGGGAAGGACCCCAGTGTTTCCGGATTGGTTTCGGCGATTGAGTTAGGCAGAAACGCCACACCCGGCCTACTCCGCACCGACTGGGTTGGTTCCGGCACCTCCGTCGTCAGGGGGTCGGGACGCCCGAGTCCCGGCGCCGCGGTCACGAACGCGGCGGACGACCACAGCGGTGACCGCGCCGGCCGCCGCAGCGACGGTGGCGACGGGGAACGCTGCTGCGACCATCGCGGCCACAACGACGGCGACGCCCGCCGTGGCGCCGGCGGCCATCTGGCCGGGCGTGTAGTCCACGTTGGCTCCGGGGCTGTACTCCACCATCGTATTGGTGCTTCGTTGCATTGTACCTCATCCAATGGACCATACCCACATAAGTGTAATCTGAACGATGTTTCTGTAGAGTCAGTTACTGAAGATCTTTTCACCAGCGGCGGGGACAGAGACGCTGTCGTCCTACGAATCGTCGTTGAGCGAGATGTACTTCGTGTCGATGATGTGCTCGAAGTCGTTGAGTTCCGCGAGCACGTCGTCGGAGACCGGATCGTCGAGGGTGTACACGGAGAGGGCCTCGCCGCCGATTGTTTCGCGGCCGTTGAACATGCCGGCGATGTTGATGCTATAATCGCCGAGGACGGACCCGATGAAGCCGATGACGCCCGGCGTGTCGTGGTTGCGGGCGACGAGCATGTGGCCGCGGGGGACGGCGTCGACCCGAAAACCGTCGATGCGGACGATCCGGGCGTCGTCGTCGGCGAACTGCGTGCCACAGACGCTGACACTCCGGTCGTCGTTCTCGACGGTGACGGTCACAAGCGACTGGAAGTCCTCGGACTGGCGGGTCTTGCTCTCGACGACGTCGATCCCGCGCTGCTCGGCGATCCGGGGCGCGTTGACCGCGTTGACCTGCCACTCCAGGGGCTCGAAAACCCCCTTGAGCGCGCTCGCAGTCACCAGGTCGACGTCTTCCTCGGCGATATCCCCGGCGTAGGTGATCTCGACGCGTTCGAGCCGGTTGTCGAACAGCTGGACAGCGATCTTGCCGGCGGTGTCCGCGAGGTTGACGTACGGCTCGACCGCCCGGAACGTGCTCTCGTCGATCGACGGCGCGTTGACGGCGTTCGTGACCGGCGCGCCCCCGAAGGCGGCCATCACCTGCCGCGCGGTCGAAACGGCGACGTTCTCCTGTGCCGCCTCCGTCGAGGCGCCGAGGTGTGGCGTCACGATGACGTCCTCGACGGAGAGCAGCGGGTTGTCCGGGTCGACCGGCTCGTCGGCGAACACGTCGACCGCGGCGCCGACGAGAGTGCCGCCCTCGACGGCCTCGGCGAGCGCGGCCTCGTCGACGATGCCGCCGCGGGCGCAGTTGATCACGTAGCCGTCCTCGAGCTGTGCGAGCTCCTCCGCGCCGATCATGTGTTCGGTTTCGTCGGTCAGCGGCGTGTGGATCGTCAGGAAGTCGGCACGCGAGAGGCACGTTTCGAGATCCGGGACGAGCTCGGCGCCGAGCTGCTCGGCCCGCTCGGTGCTGATGTACGGATCGAACGCGATCGGCTTCATCCCGAGGCTGCCCAGTCGTTTGGCGACCTCCTGGCCGACGCGGCCGAGCCCGACGACGCCCAGCGTCTTGTCGTTGATCTCGCTGCCGAGGAAGTCGCCTTTGGCCCACTTGCCGGCAGAGAGCCGCGCGTGTGCCTGCGGGATCGACCGCGCGGTCGCGAAAGTCATCGCGACACTGTGTTCGGCTGCGGCCCGGACATTCCCCTCCGGCGCGTTCGCGACGATCACGCCGCTGTCCGTCGCCGCGTCGATGTCGATGTTGTCGACCCCGATTCCGGCCCGGCCGACGATCACTAGGTCTGGGGCCGCCTCGAACACCTCCCGGGTGACCTCGGTTCCGGAGCGGACGATCAGCGCGTGGACGTCGCTCACCGCCGCCAGCAGGTCGTCGCCAGCCAGGTCGTACCCCGTCCCGACGTCGTACCCCGACTCGCGCAGCAGCTCGATCCCCGCGTCAGCGATTGGATCCGTCACGAGAACGTTCATGCGCGAAGCAAACCGGCCGCCGGTCATAACCCTTGTTCTTCGGTCGGTATTCGCCTCCCGATGGTGCCCTGTCCGGGCTGTCGACGACACCGTGGCGACCGGGAGTCCTGCCGGCTCTCCGGACGTTCCACCAAACCGGAGTCTCACACAGGTGATCGCGTCCGGCAGTATCAACAGCCATGGCTCGGAGAGTGTCCCATCGGTTTCATGAACTGGAACTCCCTGGCGGTAACGAATCACGCACGACCCTATCAATAACTACGGTAAAAAGGGAGGGCCCTATCGCCACGCCGGAAGTGAGGCAGCCTCGTCGAGCGGAAGTGTGAGATACACTCCGTCCTCGCTGATGTCAGCGATAATAAACTGGTCTACCGGCCCGTTCTCGATGGATGCCATAACTTCCGTATCCACTGTCACCTCCGCCGGAGCGACGGTATCCGACTCCATGTGCCATCTTTTACCACACTCCTACATAAACCCACCGGACCAGTGTATCAAACTTGATAGCAGACGGAGGTGTGCACCGGAGAGAACTCGGCTCCGCCGCCGAGAGCAGGTCAGCAGTGGAGCCAGCTGGGGGAGTGGAGAATGTGTAAGGACTTAGTACGAGCGGCGTGGAGTAGGTGGCAGTATGAACGTCGAAGACGTCATGACTCCCCGTGACGAGGTGGTCACAGTCGAGATCCCGGGCACCCGGGACGACGTGCTTGAGTACCTGCAGGACCGGGAGTTCTCGTCCGTGCCGGCGGTCAAGCAGACCTCGGAGGGGGAGGTCTATCGAGGGATCATCTCGCGGACTGCGCTGATCAACCAGCCCAACGAGGACCAGCTCGCGATGCTCGCGGCCGAGGTCCCGACGACGTCTCGCGGGACGTCGCTCGCAAACGTGGCCGAGCGGATGGCCACGGAAGGCGAGCGCCGCATGCCGGTCGTCGACGGCGACAGCCTTGAGGGAATCATCACCGTCACCGACGTGGTGATGGCGATTGCGCGCGGCGAGATCGACGAGAGAGTGCTCGTCGAGAGCGTCGCCGGGTCGGCAGTCAACTCCGTGTACAGCGAGACGCCGCTGACCGTCGTCGAGCGGCAGCTCTCGTTCGCCGGGGTGCCCTACGCCGTCGTGCTCGGTGATGACGGACGGATGACCGGGATGGTAACCGAGGTCGACATCATCGGTGTGGCTCGCGTCGTCGAAGGCGAGGAAGACACCGGCGAGTCGATCGCCAACCAGGACGACGAGTGGGCCTGGGAGGGGATCAAGGCTGTCGGTAACCGCTACATGCCGACCCGGAACGTCGAGATTCCCAACGGACCGGTAGAGGAGTTCATGACGCCCGACGTCGTCACGGTCAGCGGGACCCGCCCCGTGACGGAGGCCGCACAGCTGCTGATCGAACACGACATCGAGCAGCTCCCGGTCGTCAGCGGCGGCGAACTCGTCGGCATCGTCCAGGACATGGATCTGCTGGAGGCGTTATAGTGAGTGAGACCGAACGCCTCGCCGAGCTGGCGAAACGCCGCGGCTTTTTCAGCCAGACAGCGGCCGCCTACGGCGGCGTCGCCGGCTTCTACACCTACGGACCCCAGGGGGCCGCGCTCAAGGACAACCTCGAGGCCGCCTGGCGCGACCGGTTCGTGACCCGCGAGGGCCACATGGAGGTCGACGCGCCGACGATCATGCCCGAAGCTGTCTTCGAGGCGTCGGGCCACCTCGAAACGTTCAACGACATGCTCGTCGAGTGCGCCGAGTGCGGGGCGAGCCACCGCGCCGACCACCTGGTCGAGGACGTGGCGGAGGCCGTCGAGGACGCCGAGGCGCTGCCCAACGCGGAAGTCGCCGACCTGATCGCCGAGTTCGAGGTCGCCTGCCCGGCCTGTGGCGCCGCCCTGGCCGGCGAGCCCGTCGACGACTTCAACCTCATGTTCGAGACCAACATCGGCCCCGGGAGCTCCTCTCCGGGGTACCTCCGCCCCGAGACCGCCCAGGGCATCTTCGTCGAGTTCCCGCAGTTCGCCGAGTACGCCCGCAACCAGCTTCCGTTCGGCGTCGCACAGATCGGGAAGGCCTACCGCAACGAGATCAGCCCGCGCAAGGGGCTCGTCCGCCTCCGGGAGCTGACCCAGGCCGAACTCGAACACTTCGTCGACCCCGACGAGGACGAGTCGCCGCTCTCCCGGGTTGCCGACGTCACGCTGCCGCTGTACTCCGCCCGCCGGCAGCAGGCCGACGACGACGGGCTCCGTGAGCTAACCGTCCGCGAGGCCGTCACAGAGGGCGTCGTCGAGGCCGAATGGATCGCCTTCTACCTCGGTCTCTCGAAGCGGTGGTACGAGCGGGTCGGCGTCGACATGGACCGCTTTCGCTACCGCCAGCACCTGCCGGGCGAACTCTCCCACTACGCCTCGGACTGCTGGGACGCCGAGTCCGAGGTCGGCGGCGACTGGATCGAGCTGACCGGCTTCGCCTACCGGGGCTCCTACGACCTCGACAAACACGCCGAGCACGCCGGCGAGGAGTACACCGTGTTCAAGCAGTACGACGAGCCGGTGACCGTCGAGCGACCGGCCGTCGATCCCGACATGAGCTACCTCGGCCCGGAGTTCGGCGAGGACGCCGGCGCGGTGGCCGACGCGCTTGTGGCACTCGCCGAGCGCGACCCTGACGCCTTCGAGAGTGACGCGATTACCGTGGCGGTCGACGACAAGGCGTACACGGTGCCGGTCGAGCACACGGGTTTCGCGGTCGAGGAGGTCACGGAGTCGGGCGAGCACGTCAGGCCACACACCGTCGAACCCTCCTTCGGCGTCGACCGGCTGGTGTACACCGCCCTCGCCCACGCCTACAGCCGGGACGAGGTTGACGGGGAGGAACGAACCTACCTTGCGATGCCGGCCGAGGTCGCACCAACAACCGTCGGCGTCTTCCCGCTGATGGACAGGGACGGGCTCGGCGACCGAGCCAGCGAGGTCGCGCGGACGCTCCGCGGGGCCGGGCTATCGGTGACCTACGACGACTCCGGCGCGATCGGCCGCCGCTACCGCCGCCAGGACGAGGTCGGCACGCCGTTTTGCGTCACCGTCGACTACGACACACTCGGTGACGACACCGTCACGGTCCGGGAACGGGACAGCACGGCACAGAGGCGGGTCCCGATCCCGGAGCTGTCGGCGACGCTCGTGGCCCTCCGCGACGGCGACCGGGCGTTCGATGATCTCTGAGCCCGCGATGAGGAGGGTGGTCGGGCAGACGGTCGCGACGCTCCGGCGCTCCGTCGACGAGGAGACCCCCCGCCGGCTCGTCCACGCCGCTGGCAGCGTTCTCCCGCTCCTGTACCTCCTGGATGCTGCCACCTGGGCGCAGGTCCGGGCGCTGTTCGTCGCCGGCTCGCTCGGTGCCGGCGTTCTCGAGGTGTTGCGCCTCTCGGTCGGGCTCGACTGGCGGATCTACGACCGGCTCACCCGTGGGTACGAGCAGGACAACGTCGCCGGCTATGCCTACTACATGTTCTCCACGACGGCGGTCGTTCTGGCCTTCGAGCCGCGGATTGCGATCCCCTCCGTGTTGATGCTGACGATCGGCGATCCGATCAGTGGGATAGCCGGCTCCGGCGAACTCCGGCGGGTCAAGCGCCCGGCCGCGCTGGCGGCGATGTTCTGTACCTCTGTGGCCCTCGCCGCCCCCTTCCTCTCCCGGACGCCGCTGGCTGTGGCCCTCGGCGCGCTCGCGGCGACGGTCGCCGACGGCGTGAAGCCGACCGTCGAAGCCACATGGCCGAGGCCAACCGGGCGAGGACTGCGTTTTGCCTGCCGCCGCGACGGCATCGCGGCGGCCTCGGAGACGCCCGTGCGGGAACGGTGTGATAACCTCCATCGTCCGGGCGGAACCCAATCCAACC
>PXQK01000145.1:0-2786 GCA_003022085.1 Halobacteriales archaeon QH_10_65_19
CGGCCCCGCCCGTCGTAGACGTGGTCGTTGGCCTCGCTGAGCATCTCGTTGCGTTCCTCCTTGTCGAGTGCCTGCACCTCGTCCGGCGTCATGTCGAGGTGTTCGAGCCGGCTCATCTCGACGTCGGGTTCGCCCCACTGGAAGTAGTTGACCCCGTAGGGACAGGCAACCTGACAGTACCGACAGCCGATGCAGGTCTCGTAGTCGGTCAGCACGATTCCGTCTTTCGAACGGACGTGTCGTGCCCGGACCGGGCAGACCTTCGCACACGGGGCGTTCGAACAGTGCTGGCAGGGCCGTACGAGGAAGTTGTCCTGTTCGGTGTCCTCGTCGTCGTAGTTGAAGACGTACATCCAGTTGGCCCCGGTCGAGGTCCCGTTCTCGTCGATACAGCCTGCGACACACGCGAGACAGCCGTCACAGCGCTGGAGGTCGATGACCATCCCCCAGCGGTTCTCGCGCTCGTCGGGCCCCGCCGGCCGGATGCCGCTAACGTTCGTCGGTGCGCCGTCCTCGGGCTGGTTGTCGTACGTTGCGAAGGCACCGTAGCCCAGAAACGCCGCTCCAGCGCCCATCTTTTTCATCATCTCCCGGCGCGAGGCCTCGTCGCCCTCCAGATCCATGTCCGCGAGCGACTCGAGCACCGACTCGTCCTCGATCTCGTCGTAGTCGGCCGGGTCTACGTCGTCGAACAGCGCCCGGTTGTCCTCCTCGAACTCCTCTTCGACGTCATCGTGGTACTCGGCGTAGAACTCCTCCTCGGAGATCTCCCCCGCGACGAGCCGCTGGGCGTCACGCGCCATCTCCATCCCGAGGTCCGCGTCGTACTCGGTGTCCTCGAGTTCCTCGCGCATCCGGTCTTCCCATTCCTCACCGAGTGGGTGGAATGAATCCTCCGTTTCGTATGGATGTTGTGGTTCCTCGTTTTGTGTGTCCTCAGTGCTCATTAAGTAACCCTCCTGCGTGTACGCTTCCCGCCGGTTTCGAACTGACCGACGGACGTTCGAACTGTCATTCGACGATCACTGCTCCGTTCTGACCGATGGATTTGTGCGGGACACAGTAGTACAGGTAGGTGCCCGCACCGTCGAAGATATGAGAGAACGTCGAGTTCTTCTCACCCCTCAGTCCACTGTCGAACTCCCCGTCTCTGTGGGTGACCGAGTGGGCCACGGCGTTCAGCCACTCCCACGTGACCTCGGTCCCACCATCGACGCGGATCGCGGCCGGGTCGAACGCGTAGTCCGGGGCGTTCGCGCCGTTGCTGACGGTCGCTGACTCCTGACCGCTCCCGGCGCTGTCGCCACCGTCGCTGCCTCCGACACAGCCTGTAACGGTAGCCGCGAGCGTCGCACTACCGGCCTGCAGTAGCGTCCGTCGGCCGCGGTCGATACGATTCATTGCTGTCTACGGGCTGGGCTAGCGACTACGTGTGATTGAAAGCTTCGGTTTCCCCCGTCTCCTGTGGGGAAACACTCATGCTAAATCAGGAAGGTTCCGCGGCCACAGGAAGTGGCCCGTTCCGGAATCGGTAAGCCCCGTGAGCGTTTCCATTCCGGTATCGTGGTCGATACGCGGATTGATGACAGCTACCTCCCGGTGCTCGCGCTCGGCGTCGTGATCGTCGCGATCAGCACCGGGGCGATTCTAGTGCGGCTGAGCAACGCACCCTCCGCCGTCGCGGCGTTCTACCGGGTGCTGTTTACCACGCTGCCGCTGGTGCCCGTGGCACTCTGGACGTATCGCGACCAGTTCCGCGCCCTGGGCCGCCGGGACCTCCTTCTCGCGACGCTCTCGGGGCTTGCGCTCGCTTTGCACTTCGCGTCGTGGTTCGAGAGCCTGGAGTGGACGAGTGTCGCGGCGAGTGTCACATTCGTCCAGTCCCAGCCGCTGTTCGTGGCGGCGGGCGCCTGGCTCCTGCTATCGCCGGCATGGCGACGATGTCGCTGGGCGACCTGCTGGGCGGCGCCCTGATCGGTCCGGCCCCACTGCTGGGTAACGGTCTGGCTGTGTTCGGGGCTGTGATGGCCGCCGGATACTTCCTCGCAGGCCGGTCGCTGCGCCAGCGGATGGCGCTGATCCCCTACGTCGTCATCGTCTACAGCGTCTGCACCGGCGGCCTGCTCGTGATTGCAGTTCTCCAGGGCGGTCCACTGACGGGCTATCCCCCGCGGGAGTGGCTCATCTTCGTCGGCCTCGCGGTCGGCCCGGGGCTGCTCGGCCACACCGTCATCAACTGGGTGCTGGCCCACCTCGAATCGAGCGTTGTCTCCGTCTCGCTACTCGGCGAACCGGTCGGCGCGACCATCCTCGCCCTCCTCCTGCTGGGTGAGGCCCCGACGGCCTACACCGTCCTCGGCGGCGTTGTCGTCCTCGCGGGCATCGCCGTCACCGTCTCCGACAGCAGCCACGCCGCCGGGAGGTCGCCCGGGAGCCCCGAGACCAATCCTGACACTGGCGCCGAGACTGACCCGGAGACCGGATAGAATCCTGTGCGTGCGGACGGACCTTTTCGACCGGACGACACAATCTCGTCTGGTCAGGCTACACGAAGCAGTCGAAACCTGGAAAAGCGGAAACGACCTACAGAAAGACATGCCCGAGAACGACGACGAGGCGCCATCGGAGGGCGAAGACACGACGGACGACAGGGACGACGTCGCGGAGATGTACGGGGCACCCGGGGGCCGGGACGGCGACCGGGCGGACGGCAAAGACACGATGGACAGCGATGGGACGGACAACGACAAGGGGATCGGGGCCAACCTCGACGCGCCGGTACTGGG
>PXQK01000145.1:2842-4387 GCA_003022085.1 Halobacteriales archaeon QH_10_65_19
GAGCCGGTTCTACGTGAAACACACAGAGGAGGTCGCGGTAACGCTCCACGAGATCGGTACTGAGCAGATCTACACGCTCGTGGAGAACCCCGGAATAGAGACCCACCAGATCCTGGACGCGACAATCGCCGAGAACCCGCCGCTAGGGGTGTCCTACGTGGTCGAGGAGATCCACTCACAGGAGACCATCCCAGTCGAGTACAGCGACGAACCCCCGACCCGGCAGGTCCAGGGGCTTGTCACGGACATGGAGCACGATCAGGCCGTCGCAATCGAGCGGGAAGGCGAGGGCGAGATCCACATCCTGCACGTCGCTCCCGACGACGTTGCGGAGACGGCCGAGTACGTCGACGACGACGAGAGGACCTACAAGAACGCTGCCCACTTCGGCGTCGAGCGCGTTGAGGTCCGGACCCACGAGGAGCAGGGCATCGTGAGCATCCGGTACCTCCCCTGATAGGGTCGTACGTGACTATTTTCGGGCCCACGTCCGGTGAGTGGGCTGAAACCCATGGATCGTAACTCCCGAGCGGTAACAAACCACGCACGACCCTATGATACCACATCGCAGAAGCGACGGGTTGAGGGAACAGCCCCCAGTAGAGAGGGTATGCCCGACACTGGGAAAGTCGACCGCGAGTTTTTCGAATCGGGGATCGCCACCTGTCTCGGTGCGCGTCGTGAGGACGTCAGAACGGGGCCGGCACACGGCGTCGACTTCGGGGTGATCGACGTCGGCGGGCAGGCGCTGGTGATGGCAACCGATCCCATCTCGATACTGCCGGCGCTGGGCTTCGAGCGCGCGGGCCGCTTTGCTGTCCGTATCGTGCTCGCCGACGTCGCCGTCTCGGGCCTTCCGCCGAGCCACCTCTCGATCTCCTTCTCGCTGCCGCCCGGGATGACCGACGAGGAGTTCGCCGCCGTCTGGGGCGCGATCGACGCGGAGTGCCGGGACCTCGGCGTTGCGGTCGTGACGGGGCACACGGCCCGATACGAGGGCTGTTCGTTCCCCTGGGTCGGCGGCGCGACGGCGGTGGCCGTCGGCGATCCCGACGACCTCGTCTTCCCGGACGGCGCGCAGCCGGGGGATCGGCTGCTCGTGACCAAGGGACCAGCCGTGGAGGTCACCGGACTGTTCGCGAGCCTGTTCCCCGACGAGATCGACCTTCCGGCGGAGACGCTGGCGACGGCCCAGGGACACATCGAGAGCGTCGACGCGGTCCGCGACGCGATGGCCGCAGCGGGGGCGGGCAATGTCTCGGCCATGCACGACGCAACAGAGGGTGGCGTCCTGGGCGCACTCCACGAGATGGCCACGGCCGCCGGCGTGCGGCTGGTGGTTGACCCCGTGTCTGTTCCGTTCCAGCCCGCGGTCCGACAACTGTGCGAGGCGGTCTCGATGGATCCCTGGCGGGCGACCACTGCCGGGACGCTGTTGCTCGCTGTGCCGCCTGCGGACGTCGACGCCGTCGTCGAGGCGCTGGAGGAGCGGGGGACACCGGTCGGCGTCGCTGGCCGCGTCGAACCGGGCTCCGGGGTTGTCCT
>PXQK01000145.1:4581-7731 GCA_003022085.1 Halobacteriales archaeon QH_10_65_19
GAGGACGAGTCGCCCCTCGTTGCGCAGGAACTGCCGGTTTTCGACCGCGACGCGGGCTTGCTCGCGCGTCGCGACGTCCTGGACGATCGCGTCGACCCGCTCGACGACGTGAGCGTACATCTCGGGGGTCCGGGCGTCCTTGAGCAGCGGAAAGAGCCGCTTGCGGCCCTCCGCAACCGAGAGCAGGTCCCGCATCGGTCGGGCGGCGAACTCGACGGCGTACGTCGGCCCGGCGAAATCCGCCACGTGACTCACCGTCGTACCGCTCGCTGCGCCCAGGTAGAGCACCGTGTCGCCGCTTTCGAGTCCAGTATCTACCCCGCTGGCGAGCATCGCACCGAGCTTCGACCGGTGTGGGTCCCAGCGGCGCCATCCGCTGTCTGTTGGCTCCCCGTAAACCGGCTCCCCCCGGGTCGCAACCCCGGTCTCGCCGTCGATAGAGCGCCGCTGGACGCCGTCGGGCAGTGTCACGCCCCATCACGAGCGCGGATACGCTCGATCCGGTCGACCAGGTCGGCCTCCAGCTCCGGCCGGTAGTCGCCGCTGTAGTGGTCGATCCGTGCGGCGATGGCCAGCTTCCCGGCGAGGGCCCGCGCAGCCGAGCCACGCTCACCGCTTGCGGTTCCCCTGACTGCGTCGTGTGTGTAGATAACCCCGTGTTTCGGCGACGGAGCGTTACCCCGGAGGTGGGCGAACAGCGCGTCCTCCGCACCGAGGACCTGGACTGTCCCGGCCGGTTTCTTTGCGAGTGAACCGAGACCGCCGGCCAGCGAGATGAGTCTGGCAGCCAACACTGGTCCCGCCAGCGCGGTGAGGTTGGGCGCGACGTCGGGGGCCGACCGCTCGACAAAGGCCCGGAGCGCCTCCGCCTCGTCGTCGAGTGCTACGGCGCGGGTCGCCAGCGCTGAGATCCGTCGCTCGACCGCGTCCTTGGCGTCCGCCGCGGCGAGTTCCCGGACGTACTCCATCTCGACCCTGGCCGCCTCGTCGTGTGTCCC
This sequence comes from Halobacteriales archaeon QH_10_65_19, assembly GCA_003022085.1. Next base: position 5,580 of record PXQK01000145.1, read on the forward strand.
GGCCCACTCGGCGACGCGCTCCGCGAGTTCGTTGCTGGTCTGCGTGCAGTCGTCGAGTGCCCGGATTGCGTGGGCCAGTTGCCTGTCATCCGCGCTCTCGCGGCGGGTGACCTCCGCCCGTGCTGCGTGGATTGTCGCCTCCCGCAACTGGTCGTAGTAGCGCTCCCGGTTCTCGACAAATCCGGCTCCAACTGCCAGACCGGGCCAGTCACCGGGTTCGGCTGCCTGTCTGTGCTCGATCCGCTCCGCAGCCCCCTCGATGTCTCCCGGGTCGATCCCGACGAACCAACCGGATTCCCGCGGGTTCCGTGCGTTCATGCCACCCACTTGCGCGGGGACCTGTAAATGTGTTCGCGAATCGACCAACCCTCATACGGTCGTACGTGACTCTGTACCAGAGGGAGACTGCGTCTCCCAGGCAGTCGGGCTTGGCCCGACGACGCTATGGAGTCGCGCGTCGGGCGTTTCAGCCCGCGAAACCGCCGGTATTGGGACCTGATGCTAGAAATAATCACGCACGACCGTATCACTCGCCGATGACCCGGACCGCGTCGTCAGGTTCCTCCCTCTGGACGCCGTCCTGTTCCCCGAACGCGCCGTGGAGACGGTCGTAGGTGTCGGTGACCGCCTCCACGATCACTTTTGTGTCGCCGATGGCGGGCATAAAGTTCGTATCGCCGCTCCAGCGGGGCACGATGTGAGCGTGGAGGTGGTCGTCGATCGATCCACCGGCCGCGTCGCCGCCCAGGTTGTAGCCGACGTTGTACCCGTCGGGCTCCATCGCCGTCTCCAGTGCGTCGATTGTCCGCTGGACGAGCCGCTCCTTGGCGAGCAGTGACGTCTCGTCCAGCGCCCGGTACGTGCCGGTGTGTTCGTACGGGATCACCATCGCGTGGCCCGGGTTGTACGGGTAGTTGTTGAGAAGGACGTAGGCGTGCTCGCCGCGCGCGAGCAGATTGTTCCCCCGGTCGGCCTCACTGTCCGGCAGCGCACAGAAAACGCAGTCGTCGATCTCCTCGTCAGGCTCCGACCGCTCGACCCATTCGATCCGCCACGGCGCGAACACCTGGTCCATACCTCCCCTCCGTGTCCTGGGGATATATGACCCATTCTCCCGGTTAAACTACCGTCTCCCCCGGCCGCGCCGTCGAACCGACTCGCCGACTTCGACAGGCTCAGACACCCCTTCGGCAGCCCCCTCGAAAATAGTATATAAATGTTTCGGCCGTTTACACGGCGTTCGACCCGGAGGTTCACGTTTGGCCCATACTGGCCGTCGCGCGGAGAGTGAGGTGCTGGAAGGCTGATTCTCACCGATTTACTGAGGTTAAACCGATCAAATCGGAGGCAAGCGTCACGCCGGTTTATGTCGTCTCTGTTCGATTAGTAGTATAGCATGGCAGCCACAGACAGCCCCCTTTCGGACGTGATGGAGGATTGCGAGCAGTGTGGTCGGTCGACGCCCCACGAGGTCGTAGTGGAGATACTCACTGAGAGCTCCAAAACGGAGAACGCGGAGTTCTCCCGCGAGCCCTACCGAGTCAGCGAGTGTCGCATCTGTGGAACACAAACGAAACGCCGGATGAACAACGCGTGATTTCTGATCGTCAGTAACGTCCGCCCGTTTCGCCTTCATCGGCCGGAACGGCCGGAAACGACTGTCCCGGTGGCGTAATCGACAACAGAGCCTCGTCCGACTGTGTAGCTGTGCCCCTGGATCACAACAACCCGTACGAGGTGATAGAGACTGCGAGCGCATACCTCCGTCTTCAGGCGGAGGTCGAGCGGACACAGCGGCCACAATCCACGGACGGTGGCCCCTGGATTTCCCACCGCAAACGTTTTGATGTGGCCCTGTGTAGCAGGGGATGCTACGGAATCGGTGAGATGCCGGCCCCGAACCACAAGGGGCGGCGGACCAGCGGTGGTTCGCACGGCAATGACACGGATTCCGATGGGGCCTGTTTGACCGGGCCACAGCCCTATACAGGGGAGGAAACGAGAGTTCCTCCGGTATGCTGCCGGTTCCCCGTGAGTGCGGGTTGGAACCTCGAACGCCACGCTCGGCGGAAATCCGGTGGCCGGATTCCACGTCCTTCAGGGCGTGGAGGAGGTCAAGAGGCAAACAGTTCGAGCGATATTACTCCACTCC
>PXQK01000146.1:0-2393 GCA_003022085.1 Halobacteriales archaeon QH_10_65_19
TGGCGACGGCGCGGTACCTCGCCGCTCACTCGCCGACGCGGCGCTCCTCGGGGCAGACGTTCGACATCGCGCGGCGGCTCCACCGCGGCGAGAAGCTCCACGAGGGTTGACATCATCCGAGGTCGCTGCTAGCGCGGGCGAGTTCCGAGCGGTTGCGGAGCGCCCAGTAGCAGACCCCGGTGCCGATCAGCCCGGCTGCGAGGATGTAGAAGATCAGCTGCGACGTGAGTAGCCCGACGACCCCGAGAAAGCTCGCCGTCAGTGCGAGTGTCGATGCTCCCACGAACAGTCCCGCCTGTGCCAGCGTGTTCCGGCTCGGCCGGCGGTTCCGCATGCTCATACTGGCACCGAACACCGGAACTCCTAAAAGGATTGCCCAGTCGCGTCTGACAGTGTCAGGCGACCAGGCGGTAGTTTCTTACCGACACAGACAGCATCGACGGACATGATCCTCACGGAGCAAGCAGAGCGGTACGTCCGGGAGACAGGGCCCGCACACGACGAGATCCAGGCGGAGATGGCGGCACACGCCGACGAGCAGAGGTTCCCGATCATTGGCCCCGACGCGGGTGGCCTCCTCCAGATCATCGCCCGCTTGCGAGGAGCAAAGCGCGTCTTCGAGTTCGGCTCCGGGTTCGGCTACTCGGCGTACTGGTTCCTGCAGGGAATGACCGACGACGGCGAGATCGTGCTGACCGAGTTCGACGAGGACGAACTCGCGATGGCCGAGGAGTACTTCGAGCGGGCCGGGCTGGCGGATCGGGCGCACTTCGAGTACGGCGACGCGATGGAGACTGTCGAACGGTACGACGGCCAGTTCGACGTCGTCCTGATCGACCACCAGAAGCACCGCTACGCCGACGCCTTCGCTGCGATCCGCGACCAGCTCCCGGTCGGTAGTGCCGTGGTGGCTGACAACATCATGAGCGGCGCCGTCGACTTCCGTGATATCCTCCCGCACCTCGAATCGGGCGAACCCCTGCCCGACGACGAGAACACGCAGGGGATCGCCGAGTACGTCGAGACGGTTCGTGCCGACGAGGACTTCCACACCGTCGTTCTGCCGGTCGGGAGCGGACTCGCGGTCTCGACGCGCGAACAGGGGTAACCGTCGACCGCGTTTCTGCCGGTGAACCAGCCGCCACGTGTCTGCCGACTACGCAGACCACGTCCTGGCGAAATCCAACCGTCAGCTCAGAAATCCTGCTCGACACGGGTCACGTCCGCCAGCGTCTCGTGCCGACGGACCACGCGCGTCTCCTCGCCGTCGATCGCGACCTCGGCGGGCCGGGGCTGTGAGTGGAAGTGGTTCGCGAGTTCGTAGCCGTACGCGCCGGCGTTGCCGATCGCCAGCAGGTCCTCGCGCTCCGGGCGAGCGATCGGCCGGTCCGTGCAGAAGACATCGGCGCTCGTACAGCACGGGCCGCCGACTGCGACCGGGTCGGGGTCCCTGTCCGGTGCCGTAACGTTCCGGATTGGGTGGTGGGCGTCGAACATCGCAGGCCGGATCAGCGTCGACAGCGACGCGTCCACTCCCACCACAGTCGCCGAGGGCGCCTCTTTGACCGTGTTGACCCGCGTCAGAATCAGTTCGGCATCGGCGACGACGTACCGCCCGGGTTCCAGCGCCAGCCTGGCGTCGAGGTCACCCACGGCATCTCGGACGCGCTCGCCGACGACGTCCATGTCGAGAGGGTCCTCCTCCTCCCGGTATGGGACGCCGAAGCCGCCGCCGACGTCGACGAATTCGAGGGCGACGCCGTTGGCCTGAACCTCGCGGGCGAGGTCCGCGACCCGCGCGATGGCGCGGCAGTGGTCGTCGAGGTCGTCCTGCAGGACGCCGCTGCCGACGTGGGCGTGGAGACCGACGAGGTCGAACCGCTCGCGGACGTCCGCCGCCACGTCAGCCACGCGCTCGGCGGGGATACCGAACTTCGCGTCCTTGCCGGTGGCGACCTTCTCGTGGTGGCCGGTGCCGATACCGGGGTTGACGCGGATCGCGACGCGGCCGCCGTACCCCCGGTCGGCGAGGCGGTCGAACGTGTCGCGGGCGCCGGCAGTGACCGTCAGCCCTGGATGCTCGGCCCCCAGATCCGCAGCGTAGTCGAGGTCCGCCGCCGGCGGGTTGACCGCCGTGTACCGGAGCGTGTTCGGGTCCGCGCCAGCGTCGATGGCGCGCTGGAGTTCCCCCCGGGCAGCGCACTCGATGTCCGCACCCGCCGACAGCAGCGTCTCCAGCACGGCGCGGCCGGTGTGGGCCTTTGTGGCGTACATGACGTGTGCGTCGGGAAACGCCGCGGCGAACCGGTGGTAGTTCTCCCGGACACGAGCACGGTCGAGCACGTACAGCGGGGTGCCGTGACGGTTCGCGAGTTCCTCCAGGCGGTCGTGGT
>PXQK01000146.1:2466-5584 GCA_003022085.1 Halobacteriales archaeon QH_10_65_19
ACTCGACGTACCGGGTGAGCGCCCGCCGCTCGGGCGGCAGCCGACCGTAGATGATCTCCTCCGCGACGAGGTCGTACACCGGGATCCGGGGAGACAGAAGCGTGTTCTCGCCGACGACACAGTTCTCGCCGACGACGAACCCCGAGGTGACGCGGCAGCCGGCACCCAGCGAGACGCCGTCCTCGATCACGACCGGCGCGTCCTCGACCGGTTCCAGGACACCGCCAACGAGCGTGTTCGCGCCGAGCTTGACGTTCGCGCCGACCTGGGCACAGGAGCCGACGGTGTCACAGGAGTCGACGAGCGTCCCGTCGCCGACGCGGGCGCCGACATTGACGAAGGACGGGCTCATCATAATGACGTCGCCCCCGAGGTTCGCACCGCGGCGTACAACCGTCCCGTCGGGCGTGTTTCGCGATCCGCGACGGCCAAGGTCCCGGGTACTCGCCAGCGGCAACACGTCGTTGTAGGTGACCCCGCCGTACTCGTAGGCCGAGATGTCCCGCAGCGCGAAGTTCAGCAGCACGCCCCGTTTGACCCACTCGTTGGCCTGCCACGTCCCGTTGACGTGCTCGGCGGCCCGGATCTCGTCGTCCTCGAGGGCGTCCAGAAACTCGTCGAGAACGGTCAACACCTCGAGGCTCGCCTGCTCGCGGACCGCCGCCTCGTCGCCCGCGAGGTCACCAGCGTCGTACTCAGCGTACAGCGTTTCGATGTCGGACTGGAGGCTCACGGCTGCTCACCTCCCGACTCGGCGCCGGCTCCGGAGCCGTGGATGACGTCCGCGAAGCCGTACTGACCGGCCTCCCGGCCCGCGAGCCAGACCGCCGCGTCGAGCGCGCCGGCGGCGAACACCCCGCGGTCCTCGGCGCGGTGGGCGAGCGTCACCACCTCGTCGTTGTCCGCCAGCACGATCTCGTGTTCGCCCCGCACGTTCCCGGCCCGCCGGACGAGCATCCCGACCTCGTCGTCCGTCCGCGGCTGAACGCCCTCCCGGCCCGGAACCGTCTCGAACTCGCGGTACTCGCCGATCGTCTCCAGGATCGTCTCCGCGGTCCCGCTTGGCGCGTCCTGCTTCCCGTTGTGGTGGGTTTCCAGCACCTCGACGTCGTACTCGGGCAGTGCCGACAGCGCCGCCTCGAGCGCGTCGAGCAGCGCCTGAACCCCGCGTGCGAAGTTTGCCGCCTCGAGCACCGGGACCGACCGGCTGGCGTCCGAAAGCACCGCCCGCTGGTCGTCGTCGAACCCCGTCGTCCCGACGACCAGCGCGACGCCGGCCTCGGCACACGCAGCCGCGGCGTTCGCCGTCCCCGCCGGCGTCGAGAAGTCGATTACCCCGTCGGGGTCGTGCTCGGCTAGCGCCGTGGCGACCTCGCCCGGTGTGTACGCCGGAACCGCGTCGACGCCCGCCGGGTCGGGAGCGACGCCGAACGCGACCGTCACGTCCTCGCGGTCGGCCGCCGTCGCGAGCAGCGCCCCGCCCATCCGGCCGGTGACGCCGTTGATGCCGACGGTCGTCATCGCTCGCTCACCGGCGTCTGGCCGGTTGCGCCCTCCGCATCCGCCGCGGGGTCCTCGTAGCGGGCGAGGATCGTCTCGAGGTCGTCACGGTACCCGTCGGCGAGCGGCGACAGCGGCGACCGAAGGCGGTTCGCGCCGTGGCCGCGCATTGCCACAGCGGCCTTGACCGGGATCGGGTTGGTCTCCCAGAACAGCGCCCGGAACAGCGGGCCAAGTTCGTGGTGCTGCTCGCGTGCGCGGCCGTAGTCGCCCTCCAGTGCGGCCCACACCAGGTCGCTCATACGGCCGGGTTCGACGTTGGCGGCGACGCTGATGCAGCCGGTGCCGCCGGCCGAGAGGATCGGCAGCGTCTCGCCGTCGTTGCCTGAGAGCACGTCGAACGTCTCGTCGCGGGTTCCCTCGACGATCTGGCTGACCTGGTTCAGGTCGCCGCTGGCGGCCTTGTACCCCTGGACGTTCTCGTGGCTCGCGAGTTCGATCACCGTCTCCGCTTCGATGTTCTGTCCCGTCCGCGAAGGGACGTTGTAGACAATCTGCGGGAGGTCGATCGCCTGGGCGATCCTCAGGTAGTGCTCGCGGAGGCCGCGCTGTTCGGGCTTGTTGTAGTACGGACTGATCAACAGGAGCGCGTCCGCGCCGGCGTTGGCCGCTCGTCGGGACAGCGACAGCGCCTCGTCGGTGTTGTTCGAGCCACTGCCGGCGATCACCGGGACGTCGTCGACCGCCTCGATCACGGCCTCGATCACTTCGATATGTTCGTCGTGGCTGACGGTCGCAGACTCGCCGGTCGATCCCATCGGGACGAGCCCGTCGACGCCCGCCGCTTCGAGCCGCCTGGCGTCGCGCCGGAGCTGGTCGAAGTCGATGCTGTGGTCCTCGTTGAAAGGCGTGACCATCGCCGGGTACACGCCCTCGAATGTGTCTGTGTCTGTCATTGGTATCGTGGGTGTCGTGGTGGTGTGATCGGTTGGAAGCGCAGTTCGAACACGGGGGAGCAGTCGGAGGCTGTCGCCGTAGCGGGTGTTTCCGACCGCCGGCCAAACGCTGGAGCGCGGCCGCGATGGCCCGTGACAGAGGTGCTACGTCTGCCACGAGCCAGCCGGCGGTTTCCCTTTCGAAAAACGAGCCGAGCCACTCACTGCCCCCCTGTCGACGCGAGCGCGGGCGGTGGTGGCCGGAGCCATATACGATGTACCGCCGGGCGCGGACTTATGTGTTGCGGAAGCCGGAGATCTCTGTGTGGCGTCGGCTGCCTGTCACTCCGTCGACACGTCACTCGTCTCACTCGTCGATCAGGTCGAACCCGTACTCCTGTCTGTACTCGCACACGACCCGCTCGACTGCTTCCGGGTACCGCTCTTGGCCCCCCGCTTCGCGAGATACCGGATGTGCTGTTTTCCACCGAGGGACCCGGCGACAAACACGAGCGTGTCCGGGATAGAACCCTGCGTGGCGACCTCCGCGAACTCGCCCGGCATGTCGATGATGCTCTGTAGCAGGTCCGACAGCAGGCTCATACCTGGGTATTGGAGCGCGAGCACTTGTGTTTCCCGGTGACTCTTTCCCGCCGGGTATTCTCCAGACGCCAGTTTCGGGC
>PXQK01000147.1 GCA_003022085.1 Halobacteriales archaeon QH_10_65_19
TATCAAGCCACGCAGCGACCGGCGGCGGCACGTCCCGCGATGCCGGCAGGAGAAACAGCACCAGCAGGCGGACCGCTTGCGGAACCGACAGCAGTCCCGTCTCGACGGCCCGGCCCGCGGCCGCCTTCAGCCAGCGGCTCCCGAGCCGGGTACGGACCGCATCGTGTACGCCGTTCACCGGGACGAGCACGCCGAACTCGGCCGGCAACTGGTCGCCCTCGACCGCCAGAGCGTCGAGGCCGAGCCACACCGGGACTGAAACGCGAACCGCCTCGGGCGACAGTTCGTAGACCGCCGCTGTCGAGAGGTAATCGAGGCCGGCGAGGAGTGTCGCTCGCGGTCCGGAGACCTGTCGCTCCCAGCGGTAACGACCCAGCACTGCCCGGTGGGTTCCATCGCTCGCCAGTACGCCCGCTATCGCCGCCCACTCGCCGGCCCACTGCGAGGCGAACACGTCGTAACGGCCGTCCGGCCGCTCGTACAGAGCGAGTGCCCGCTCACCCACGACTGTCACCTCCCGGAGAGCAGCCGGGGCGGCTCGTCCACCTACCGCCAGTCGGATCCGCCATCACAACAGGCTGGTTTCGTCCTGGAACAAAAGAGGTCGGACCGGAGAAGCCACCCCGGCAGACGGGAGCTGCGACGCCACAGACGCGGATCGGCTACTCCCGATCCTGCTCGCCGCGGACCGAGCCGATCAGCCCCACGAGCAGGTACAGCGGCAGGAGCGGCAACAGTAGGAGGGCGATCGGGATCGCAATCATCCACCCGACGAGACTCATCCCACTCTTGCTCTCGTAGTCCCGTTGGGGCGTCACTGTGTCGGTCATGCCCGAACCTAGAGGGAGAGGCGCAAAATAGATTACCTTCTCGGGGCCATACGGTCGTGCGGGACTCTGTACCACCGGCCCGTCACAGATACCCAGTTTCGGGGGCTAAGACGCCGACATATGATGCACTGCTCGAAAATAATCACGCACGACCGTATCAGACCGCGTCGATAGCGACGCGCACGTCGTTCGCGTCGAGATACGCACGGACCCGATCGTCGAACGGTCCGTCGCCGGGCCACTCGTCGTCTACGCCGAGACGGTCGGGATCGCCAACGTACGTCTCGATGGTATCGCCGTCGTCACAGGGGAGTGTCACCCTGACGTACAGTCCGCTGACGACGCCCTCGTAGCGGTCGATCGCCTCGGTCTCCGGCGTCACGAGGATGCGCCCCATTGCCGCGCCGCCGGGGAGCAGCGTCGGATAGGTGCCGTCGACCCGGTGGAGCCCATTGACAGTTGCCCGACCGTCGTAGGTGAAGGAGTCGAGAAGCCCACCCGCGGTGTCGGGATCGGTCAGCGTTCCGTAGACGAAACAGCGCACAGGTCCGGTCAGCGCTCGTCGACAGGCGTGAACACGCGTGACTGGGGGCCGACGTACCGCCCGCGGGGTCTGATGAGCCGGTTGTCCTCCCAGTACTCGAGGACGTGCGCGACCCAGCCGCCCGACCGCGACATCGCAAATATCGGGGTGTACATGTCGACTGGCATGCCGAGTTCGTAGTAGACCGAGCCGGAGTAGTAGTCGACGTTTGGGGCGATGCCTTTGGACGGCAGCCCGATCTGTTCGGTGAGGTACTCCTCGATTGTCGAGGTGTACTCGAGCCACTTCGAGTCGCCGGACTCCGCCGCGAGGTCGTCGAGTTTGGCCTGGAGTATCTTCGCCCGGGGATCCTTGACGTTGTAGACGCGGTGGCCCCAGCCGGGAATGCGACCGCCGGCCTCGATGCGGTCTTTCACCCACTGGAGTGGGTTTTTCTCGCTCCGGTCGAGTTCCTGGAGCACCTCCATGACGTCCTGGTTGGCGCCGCCGTGGAGCGGTCCGGAGAGCGCTCCGACGCCGCCGGTGACGGCGCTGTAGAGGTCCGCCCGGGTCGACGCGATCACCATTGCGGTGAACGTCGAGGCGTTGAGCCCGTGGTCGGCGTGGAGGATCAGCGCCATGTCGAACGTCTCCTCGGCGAGGTCGGACGGCTCCTCGCCGGTCAGCATGTAGAGGAAGTTGCCGGCAAGAGAGAGGTCCGTGCGGGGGTCGACCGGTTCCTCGCCGCGGCGGAGTCGGTTGTAGGCGGCCAGCAGCGTCGGGATCTTCGCGACGATCCGCCGGCCCTCGCGGCGGGCGGCGTCCATGTCCTCGACGTCCGCCTCGGGCTCAGGCTCCGCAGCAGAGAGCATGGACACGCCCGTGCGGAGTGCTGCCATCGGTGTCTCCCCGTCGTTGGCCAGCGACGCGAGCGTCTCGGTCACCCTGTTGGTGACTGCCCGCTCCTCGGCCATTGCGTCCGAAAAGGCGGCGAGTTGGTCGGCTGTCGGCAGTTCGCCGTTCCAGAGAAGGTGCAACACCTCCTCGTAGCTCGCCCCACGGGCGAGGTCCTCGATGTCGTAGCCTCGGTAGATGAGCCGTCCTGCGTCCCCGTCGATATCGCTGAGCGAAGACTCGGCGACAAGCACGCCCTCTAAGCCCTTGTTGAGTTTCTCGGACATGATAGTAGCGCTTCTCAGCCCTGGGGGAAAATCATTGTGCATCCTCCTCTCTGGAGACGGCTCCGTTATTGCTCAGAGCTGTTATGGGATTGTTATCTTGGAATCCCACGCCGCCAAACCCTATCACCACCGGTGGCACTAGTCGCCTTTCGGCCGGACGAGGTCTGCGAGGGTGACGATGGTTCCGAGGATCCAGCCGACCGGGAACGAGACGACGAACCAGATGATGACGTGGTGGTACTCCTGGCGCTCGAAGTTGTCTTCGAGGTAGTCGATCAGCCCGAACACGCTCGGGCCTTCGTTGACGAACCACGACGCCAGCGAGTCGCTCCGGGTGAGGATGACGTCGGCGAGGTACGTCGAGAACAGCGCGGCGACGACCGGCGGCAGGAAGATCGCCGTGATCGCAAACGGGTAGGCCAGCAGGACGGTGATCGGCCGGCCGTCGAGCCGCCAGAACCCGTACGACAGCGCCGAGGAGACAATCGCGACGGCGCTCGCCACGACGATAGCCAACGGCCCGTTCTCGGAGAACGCCCACTGGAGCTCCAGGTACACGAGCGCCGCCAGGCCGCCCCACAGCAGTGTGAAAACGAGTACGACCCCGAGGAAGCCAAGGCGGACGGCAGTGACGTTGACCTTCCGCGTCTGGTACCGGAAGAAATAGCCCAGCAACACGAGCGGGTAGACGATGCTCACGACAGGGACACCCAGCGCCGACCAGAGCCGGTAGCCGATCACCTCGCCGGTTTCCTCTGGTTGCCACTTGCCGAGAACTGTGTCGGCGGCACCCCGCTGGCGGGGAAAGACAAACTCCATCCATGTCTCGTGCATCACCCTGACGTCGTACTTGATCGCCTCGACCAGAGTCTGCTCGGTCCCGGCAGCCATGTGAACCCCTTTGACCCCCCCCAGTATATGTTTTCGTGATTGGTGCCACTCCGGGTACCCCGCAGGGTCGGCGATAGCCCGGCTGCCGGTCCCGCGAGCGGTACGGTAACGACGACGAGCAACCCTGTCGTGGCGATCACACCGCCGAATCCCAGTGTCGTGAGGTAGGCAAATCCGACGACCGACCGACGCTTTGCATCTTCGGTGAGGGCCGGAAGATACCGCTGAAGCGCAGGGACACTACCAAACGTCACGAGCCGGACGAGCAACTGTGCGATCCGCCACGCCAGTGCGTATATGCC
>PXQK01000148.1 GCA_003022085.1 Halobacteriales archaeon QH_10_65_19
CGGCTGTCCGAACTCGGCCGGAGCGCCAGGTCGATCGACAAGATCGTCTCGCAGCCCTCTGCGACCGCGGAGGTCGACCTCGCGTCGGTCGTCAACGAGACCGCCGGGGATACGAGAGGGAGAGACGGTGTCGATCTCTCGCTGTCCGTCCCCGAGAGTGCGACGCTTGCGACCGAGTGACACGCGGTCGTCGCCGCAGCCGAAAGCGCCGTCGAGAACGCGCTCTCGCGGGCGGCAAACAGTGTGACCGTCACCCTCGAGAAGATCCCCGAGGGGTACAGCCTCACTGTGGTCGACGACGGCTCCAGCATGCCGGACGATGAGATCGCCTCTGTCAGTGCCGGGACCGAGACGCCACTCCAGCACTCGACGGGGATTGGGCTGTGGCAACTCAAGTGGGCTGTAACCAAGTTCAACGGCGACCTCTCGATCGAGAACGACGACGGGACGGCCGTCGAGGTCCGGATCCCGGACCAGCGCCGATGATCGGCCCGAGCCGGGATGTCCGGCGTTGCGTCTCGTGTTCTGACAGTGAACGGCGTGTGTCGCTCGGCCGAACTGCTCCGACGTGGCGCCACGTCGAGCACAGGTCGCTGTATGCCTGTTGGGAACGGTACCGGGCGAGTATTCGGGGAGGGTGGCGGTCTAGACGCTGGTCACCTGGAGAGCGACGTACAGCTGGATCAGGCCGGCGATGACGATGACCACGCCGGCGGCCCTGGTGAGCAGCCCCGAGTGTGCCGTCATCCTGCCGACGACGGCGTCGTGGCCGATGGCGGTCGCCACCGTCGCCGCGAGCATGAGCAGCCCGAACGTCCCGGCGTAGGCCCCGAGAACGATCACTGCACCGCCGGCCCCGAGGTTGAGCGCCTGGAGGGCGACCGAGAGAAACACCGGGAGAACACAGGCCGTCGCAGCCACTGCGTACCCGGCCCCGAACAGGCCGAACCCGATGACACTCGTCCGGCGCTCGGGCAGCGGAATCGACAGCGACACGGCGCCTTTCCAGAACACCAACCCGCCCAGCACGATCAGTACGAGGCCGATCAGGGGTTCGACGATCGGTATCGCCTGTTCGACCGTCTCGCTTGCGACAGTCGCGAACACCGAGAGGATGCCGAACGTCGCCACCGCGCCGGCGGTCGCCGCGAGCCCGCGGGCTGTCGCGCCGGCAAGGGGGGCGGACTCCCGGTCGACAGAGGCCACGTAGTAGCTGATGTAGCCCGGCAGCAGCGCGTACACGCACGGCGAGAAGAACGTGGCAGTACCGGCACCGACGGCAAAGGCGGCCTGTGCGGTTGTGGAAGCCATCTGTCAGGCGTTCTCGATCTGTTCGATCATTGTGTCGGCGTCGGAGTAGCCGATGTTGTCCCAAACGATCCGGTTCTCGGCGTCGAAGAGGAACGCATGTGGCACCTCGGAGGCATCGATCCGGCGGCTCAGCTCCAGGTCCTCGTCGTGGGCGACTGGCCAGTTGCCGCCCAGTTCCCTCCACCACCGGACGACGTCCTCGGGCTGGACGGTCTGCCCGACGGGCTCGCTCGTGACAGAGATGAACTGGACGTCGTCGCCGACGGCCGCGGCCGTCTCACCCAGTGGCTCCATCTTCCGCTGACAGATCCCACACCAGGTCGCAAACATCTCGAGGAACGTCACCCGGCCGGGTTCGGGAACTGTCGCCGTTCCCGGCGGGCTGCCCGGCGCGTCGAACCGCTGTAGCTCCACGGGCTCGACACCGTCGACGCCGCCCCTGTCGGTGAGGCTCAGGTCGGTGAACGCGAGGGCGCCGCCGGTACCGACCACGCCGAGCGCGCCGAGTCCAGCGAGGAGTTCGCGCCGTTTCATCTTACCACCGCTCCCTGAGCGTTTCGAAGTCGTCCACGACGTTGACTGGGCTCGCGTCCCCGCCCGTGTAGTTCCGCTCGACGTAGCCGTCCGCGTTGACCAGTATAATCGAGGAGACGTGCTGGAAGTACATCTCCTCGCTCATCCCCCGTTCCTCGCGCTCCTCGGGCGTGAGGTGCTTGAAGCCGATACCGAGCTTCTCTTCGACGACTTCTTTCGCGCGGTCGGGGCCGTTGGGCCGGAGGTAGTACCAGTGGCCCGGCTCGCGGTTCACGCCGTGGCGCTCTGCGTGCTCCTGCAGTTTCTCCGCCGTGTCGGCCTCGGGATCGAACGTCATCGGCATGAACGCCACCTCGTCTTCGTACCCCGCCTCGACGGAGTCGTCCTGGACGTGCCGGAGCGCCTGTGTCAGGAGCTGACAGGTGTTCGGACACCGGGTGAAGATGAAGGTGAACAGCGTATGTCGCTCCCCGACGAACTCCCGCGTCGACATCTCTGTACCGTGGAGGGGTGCGGGCACCGACGATTCCGGCATCTGGTCGGCGTGGATCGGGTACGCCAGCCCACCGCTGTCCCGCGAGGCCCGGAGGTCGTCGTAGCGCTCCGGTTTCTCGAGCACCACGTCGTCTGTCGCCCCCGGAGACCCCGACAGCGGGCCGACCTCGAGACAACCGCCGATCGACAGCGCGACCCCCGCCGCTGTCCCCGACTGCAGGTAGTCCCGTCTGTTCATATTCGAAGGTAGGTGTGCTCCAGTTTAAACCCTGTTCGGTTCGGTAGCGAGCACACCAAGGCGGTTTGCACACACCGCCAGCAGACGAGGGCTCGATGCAGGCGAACACACCAGTTCGGTAACGTTCCATGCTACCACTCCTCGATGAGGGTCCACGCGTCGTCGATGGCTGTACCTGGTGCCGGTGCCTGACCGTTGTAGGCCCGCTCGACGTAGCCGTCCTCGTTGACCAGCAAGACGAGCGACGAGTGGGTGATACTGTCGGACGTGAGTACGTGGAGATTTGGATGAGTTCCCCTGCCCGCTCGGGTGTCTCCGGCCACAGGAAGTACCAGTTGCCCGCCTCCAGGTCGACACCCATCTCCCGGCCGTAGGTCCGGAGGCGCTCTGACGTGCCGGACTCGGGATCGAAGGTTGTGGGCATGAACGCGAACTCGTTCGAAAATCTTCGATTCTCGTCATCACGGAAATCTCCGATTTCCGAACGACCCCGAGGCATTC
>PXQK01000011.1:0-5562 GCA_003022085.1 Halobacteriales archaeon QH_10_65_19
AAACCGGTGACGATCTGCGAACAGCGGTGACTGCTGTGAGCCATTGCGGGATCGACCGCACGGCCGATTCTCGGACGACGGAGCGAACACAGTCGAGCGACCTGGGGCTTTCTACTTCACGCGCTGGCTGTTCGAGTCCGTTCTTCAGTTCCTCAAAAGGTTCCCTGAGGCACAGGCGTGTCACAGCTCAGCGACGGCGTTGTACCTCAACGGCGAGTTGCTGCTGGTTGAGGGCAGCGTGACCCACACGAGCTAATCGAGGCTCTCGACGAGTTCGACCACGTACCTGTCGGGGCCCTCGAGAAAGGAGACCCGGGCGTCCGCGACGTCCATCGTCTTCGGACCGTCGACGACGGTACAGCCGGTTTCCTCGACGATCCGCTCTGTCTCGGAGTCGACGTCCTCGACCGAGACGGCGATGTGATCGAAACTGGCGCGGTCGGGGTCCGGCGCGTCCCGGTCGGGGTCGTGGCGGAGCTGGATCTCGCTGTGCTCGCCGCCGACGTAGACGTTCTCGACGCCGTCCAGCGTGAACGACCAGTTCTCGTCCAGCCCCAGCGCGTCGACGAAAAAGCCGCGCGCCTCGTCCAGATCCGAAACCCAGACTGCCGTGTGAATGATGTCCATATGTTCCCATCGCGGCGGGTCCTCTTATATCGTGGGTGGACGGTCTCTCCGCGAGACGCTACCGAACGCTGCTTCGATATTCCGGACCGGATCCCCGGCCCTGCTCGCCTCCGATGGCAACCTCACCCAGATCGACCGGCCCCTTTTTGACGGCGTCCCGGTTGATTTCCTCGCCGTTCGCACGGCGCAACGCGCCCGCGACGCCCGACCCCATCGGTGGCTATACTCGTCTTCGGTGGGATCTTCCTTCTCATCGGCCTCGCGATGGCCACATTCGGTGGCAGTGGACTCCGGAAGTGGTGGACGATGCGGCAGATGGACCCGAACAGCATGGCACACGTCGAACGGTACAGCTCGGGCGGCGAGGGCTCGAACTGGAACACCGTCACCAAGGACGTCGAGACCGTCCCCTTCGAAATCGAACACTCGGGAGCGAGGGTGGCTGTCGATCCGGAGAACGCCAGTCACATCGACTGGGAGCCGTCCTCGAGGAGGAGCACACGACCGATCAAAAGTTATACCGTTGCCTCCCTGAGGGGGGACATGGGAGAGGGGATCGACACCGAGTGGCTGCTCGAGATACTCAGCTTAGGGCTGCTGATCGGTGCAGTGGCTCTGTCGGTGGTGGTCCTGACGCGGTTCAGCGAGGACGACCGGCTGCTCGTGGCGCTCAGACGGCGGTTCGTGCTCGGCGTTCCGTGGGGGACGGTGATCGTTATCGTTCTCGTGTACGCCGTCTACCTGTTCGTGCAGGGCGGCGACGAGTTCGGCGGGCCGATCGTCGTCGGATTCCGGTCGTGGTCGCTCCGGTACCCGCAGGGGCTCGTGTTCTCCTCGTTCAGCCACGCTAGCCGGTCACACGTGATCGGGAACCTGCTGGGAACGCTCGCCTTCGCGCCCATCGCCGAGTACGCCTGGAGTCACTTCCCCCGCGAGCGGGGCAGCGAGTCCTTCGGCTCCCCGCGCACCAACCCCTTTGCCCGGATCGGCGTCTTCGTCGTCGCTGTCTTCCTGGTCGGCCTCACCGGCGCACTGCTGGTTCCCGGCGCGGTGATCGGCTTCTCGGGCGTCGTTTTCGCATTCGCCGGCTTCGCGGTCGTCACCCGGCCGATCACCGCCGTGCTCGCGATTGTGGGCATCCAGGTCGTCAGCCTCCTCCGGCGGGCCGTTCTCACGCCGTTCGAGGTCGCCGTGACCGAGCCGAGCGTCGTCCAGCCAGAGTGGGCCAACACCGCCCTCCAGGGGCACCTGTTTGGCCTGCTCGTCGGGGCG
Source organism: Halobacteriales archaeon QH_10_65_19 (assembly GCA_003022085.1). Next base: position 1,900 of record PXQK01000011.1, read on the forward strand.
GTGCTCGCTGCACTGCTGGTGCGGTCCCGCGGAAGGTGGCCGAAGCTCCGATACATCTGGTTCGGGGCGCTCGTGTTCGCGGTATCGCGGTCGATGCACGCCCTCTACTGGTACCGCGGCGCCGACGAGTTCCTGTTCTTCAGAGGGGTCGGCACCGCTGGGGTTCTCGTCATGGCGACGCTCATCGCGCTCGCCGTACTCGCGTGGGAGCGACCCGTGTCTCTGGACCGCAACCTCTGGGCCGGACACGTCGCGCTTGGCCTCCTGCTCGCTGTGGTGTGTGCCCTCTCGCTCGTGGGGATCGGATACAACATGGTCTCCGTGACTCCGGGGGACGAAACCGCGGACGGGATCGACGTCCGCGACTACACGGTCACCTACGTCGAGAACGCGGAGAACCGGTACATCTCGGCATTCGAGGTTCCGGTTGTCCGGGAGTCGCTGACCGTGAACATGAGCGGGGTGATTGTCGCGAGCGACCGGCGGAACGCCTGGGCACTCGACACCTCGAAGGAGAGCCTCGCCCAGTACGGCGGTGCGCTGGTGGTCGTCGGCGACGCAACGTGGCGCGACACGGTGTACATCAACCGGACGGAGTGGGCGCTCGCCGGCGTCAACGGAAAGACAAACGAGACCTACAAGGTGTACGGCTCACAGAGCGGGGAGTCGCGGCGCCTCCTCTACAGCTCACAGCCGGCTGTCGCAGAGCCAGTCGTCAACGGCAGCCAGGTCGGTATCGCCCCGACCGAGGAGTCCTACGAGGTGTTTGTCGCCAACAACGGGTCCGTGGTCGAAACCGCCCCGTACAGAACACGCGGGCAGCTCCAAACGTTCGAGACCAGCTAACCTCCGCGGGACCGGACGGCGTAGTAGCCCCCAACTGCGCCGATAATCGCCGGGAACACGATACCCGCAAGGAGGACTGCGGCGAAGATATCGGGCGTTCCCCCGGAGAGACCACTCTCGGAGCCTTCGAACAACAGCGCACCGAGGAACGCAAGCGGCAGGTATCCGACGACGATCGAGGCCCCGTAGACGGACCCCTCGTCTGTGGTCATCCCGGGGTAGAAAGACGACTTCACCAAGAGGTACCCCGCGGCGAACATAACCAGGGCGACAGCCACCGTGAACAGAAGCGATGGCAGACCGATCTCGTCTGCCGCCGCGAGGCTCGCGAGTACGTCGAAGGTCCCGGAGCCACTGCCTTCGATCCGCACGAACTGCGCGTTGAAGAACAGCCAGCCGGCGAACTCGAACGTGTTGTCGACTGTGTCGGTCGATACCTCGATCGTCATCAGTAGATACGTCACCACGTAGCCGGCAACGAACGCCCCAGCACCGTAGAGCGCCCCCGGCTGTAACGGGATGCTCGCTTGCCCACGCTGTTGCTGTTGTGCGGACATGGTAATCAACGGGGCACAGCGGCTGTTAAGCGTAACGGTTGTCGGGATGAAACGGTCACCCGCTGCCGTCTCTCTCCCAGACAATCCGGAACACCTCGGCGTCGACTGTCCGGGACTCGTCGGTGTGGAAATCGAACGTCGCTGGGAGGTCGAACGCAGCCTGGAACGGGTGGGTCACCTCGCCGCCGTTGTCGCCGGCGAACGACTCCACGAACTCCCTGCTGTCCGCGTTGTGAACCGAGTAGGAGACGGCCGCGACCGCCGCGGCGGTGTCCAGAAACTCGCGATCGGCGTGCTCGTTGCCCGACTGCGCGCCGAACGGCGGGTTCATGACGACAGTCGCCGGCTCCGCCGGGCACAGCGGGAGCCCTGTTGCGTCCGCACGGACCCACGACACCGGGCTGGCGGACCCGACCCGCCGCTCGTTCCTGCCGGCCGTCGAGAGCGGTCCAGCGTCCAGGTCGACGCCGACGACCCGCCGCGCGCCACGCAGCGCCGCACCGAGCGCCAGGACCCCCGTCCCGCACCCCAGGTCGATCACCAGCCGGTCCTCGACGTCGCCCTGCAGGTCGGCTGTGTGGATGAGGTGAGCAGCGAGCTCCGGCGGCGTCCGGTACTGCTCTAGCTCCGCACGCGGGTCGTCGAACCCGGCGACGACCCCGAGCTGCTGGGTCAGTTCGCTCTTCGTGGCCATCGTCCCGTATTTCCGGTAGTACTTAAAAAATGTTTGCACAGGACCGCGAGAAATCACAGGACGTCAGGGCGACGCGCGGAGGAAAAACGTCTCGCCCCGTTCGGCGGCCGCGTCGACCGCGAACCCCGCATCCCGGAGCATGTCGCTCGCCTCGGCGAGGCTGAACCGCTGTGAGTGGGGCGGGCCCGACTCGCCGCGGCCGTCGGCAGACCAGTCGACAATCACGAGTGCCCCGTCGCCAGCGAGCACGCGGCGGAGGTCGCGGGCCGACTCGTGGCTGGCGCTCTCGTGGAACGTCATCGTCGAGAATGCGGCGTCGACGGCGCCGTCAGCGAACGGGAGCGCGGCCGCGTCACCGATCACCGGCCGAACCGTCGGCGGCATGCCGCGCTCGCGGTACTGCTGGTGCATCGCGGGCTGGAGGTCGAACGCGACGACCTGTCCGAAGAAGGGCGCGAGTTCGTCGGTGTAGAAGCCAGTCCCGCTCCCGAGGTCAAGCAGTGTCCCGCCGTCGGGGAGCGCCCCAAGCAGTTCCTCTCGGGAACACAGCCGGAACCGCGTCGGATCGTCCAGCCTGTCGGTCTCGGCCGGATCGAACGTGTGAAAGCCCATGTCACTCGCCGTAGTCGTAGAAGCCCGTCCCGGTTTTCTTGCCGAGTTCGCCCGCTTCGACTTTGCGTTTGAGCAGGTAGGCGGGTTTGTAGCGGTCACCGAGTTCCTCGTGGAGCGTCTGGCTGGCGTCGAGGACGACGTCGAGACCGATGTGGTCAGCGAGTTCCAGCGGCCCCATCGGGACGTTCGTCCCGAGCTTCAGCCCGCGGTCGATGTCCTCCTTCGTGGCAAGCCCTTCGTCGAAGGCCCGAATCCCTTCGTTGATCCACGGCATCAGCACCCGGTTGACGACGAACCCGGGTTTGTCGTCGGACTCCCAGGTCGTCTTCCCGAGGTCCGCCGCGAAGTCGTGGGCGAACGCGGCGGTCTCCGGGGCAGTCTTCTCGCCGACCACTACCTCGACGCCCTCCATCACGGGAACGGGGTTCATGAAGTGCATGCCGACTACCTGCGCCGGCCGGTCGGTCACGCTCGCGATGCTCGTGATCGAGAGCGTGCTCGTGTTCGTCGCGAGAACCACCTCGTCGTCGGTGAACTCGTCCAGGTCCTCGAAGACGTCCTGTTTGCTGTCGAGTTCCTCGATGACGGCCTCCACAACCAGGTCGACGTTCGCCAGATCCGCGAGCGTGGTCGTGCCGGTGACGCGATCGAACGCCGCGTCGGCCTCCGCACGCGAAAGCGTTTCACCCGTGACCAGGCGGTCGAGGCCGTGATCTATCGATTCGAGCCCGTTCTCGACGTACGTGTCGTCGATGTCGTGCATGACGACGTCGTAGCCGTTCACCGCCACAACCTGGGCGATACCGCTACCCATGGTGCCGGCCCCGACGACGCCGATGGTGTCTATCTCGGACAGCTCGCACATGTCCGGGGGGTCGGCTGGCTCTGGTGTAAGTCTGCCGGGATCGGATCAGGTGGGCTGTGCTCTGGCGCTCATAGGGTCGTGCGTGACTC
>PXQK01000011.1:5672-8297 GCA_003022085.1 Halobacteriales archaeon QH_10_65_19
GAGGACCGCCTCGATCTCCTCGACGGCGGTTTGCTTCACGCTCCGGACGTCCCCGGCGTTTTCCGGCCGGCCGTACGCGCCCTCCTGAACACGTTCCTGCAAGTGGTCGGCAGTCCGAAGAAGGTGCTCCAGGCGGTACAGGGTCAGCAGCGCCCCCGCGGACTGCCCCTCGTCGAGTTGTTCCCGTACAGCGTCGACTCTCGCGGTTCGTCCGCCCCCCCGGATCACCTGGCCGATCTCCGCCCGGGGTGTGTGTGCCACGCTGGCCTCGAACAGTTCCTCGCCGGGGTTCTCGGCATCAAACGGCAGGACGTCCGACCTGTCCTCGAGGTCGTCTATCAGGTCCCGCGCGACTCGCTCGAACTCGTCGTCGAACGTCCGGTCGCCGCTCTGTCCGTCGAGAATGTGGCTGGTGACCTCCAGGGTCGCCTGGACTGATTCGAGGTCACTCGCCGCCTCTCCAACGGCTGTGACCTCCGACGTGACCGGAGGAGTGTTGTCGAGCCGGTCCAGGCCGCGCCGTGCGCGTTCCAGTCGCTGCTCGATCTCCTCGTAGACGACGACGGCGTGGTGGGCGACATCGCCGACGCGCCGCAGATTATCCTCCAGCCCCGACAGTCGGTCCCGAACGGACTCGGCAGCGTCGTAGACGTCCATCCGGAGTCTCTCGCCGCGGGCAGCCGCGTGCGCGCCCTCGGCCTCAGCCGCTCGACGCCTGCTCCCCGTTAGCGTGGATATTTGCTCGAAGTTTGGTCGGTTCCCGTCGACGCGACCGAGGCGCTCCCGTGCGCTGTCGCGTTCTTCCGCGATGTAGTTGCGAACGGCCTCGTTCGGTATCTCCCCGAGATCCGACGGGACTGCATCGAGGAGCTCCTCCGCCCGCAGGCGGTGGTTTTCGATGTGTCCATCGGTGATGCTGACGGGCAACGTCTCGGGGACGTCTGGGACGGTGATGCCGGCGATCGCTGCGAGTTCGGACTCGTCGACGTCGATCGGCTCCGGGTCGTCCGACCCGGACGAGAGGCAGCCTGCGACTGCGACGCTGCCCGACGCCAGCCCGAACAGCGCAGCTCCGCCGGTGAGCCGCCCGACGAACTCGCGTCTTGTCGGGCTCATTCGTCATCACCTCCGTGTGCCGCAGGATGTCCCGGCGGGAGCCGGCAACTGTGGCCCATTCCGCGTCCGTACCCCGACGGGGGGTTCTCGCCCGTGATCGGCACCCTTACCAGTACGAGCTGCCGGTGTCGTTCGTCGACAGCACACGCGACCGACGGATCTCGGAACACCCGGCAGAACCGGAGCGATACGTCGCCATCCGGCTCGAGTTCGACGTACTGGAGCGCGTACCGGTAACAGGCACTCACCTCCAGGTCCTCGGTCAGCACTGATTTGCTGTCGTAGTCCGTCTCCCGGAGAAAGTCCCGTAGCTCCTCGTGATCTGCCGGTTTCCGTCGGAACCGGACCGCCTCGGCGTCCGCGTCGCTCATGACGTACGGCAAGCGCCGGCGTCTGTCGCTCCCATCGCTCCCGTAGCTCAGCAGCGATCCGTCCCTGTCGAGAGTAGCTTCGACTCTCGTGGTGTACATCGGCGGGTCCACGATGACGTTCTCCGGGTCGGGGAACGACGGTCGCTCCGAAGCCGTCGATCCGTCGTCGAAGCTACAGCCGGCGACCGCGGCCGCTACGCTACTGGCACAGAGGGTGAGAAACCGCCTGCGTGATCCGGGGACCATACTGCGGCGTACTCGTATCTGTCCAGAAAAGATTGCTCCGCGTTTCAGGAGACCGGCTGCCGGTCAGCGGCTTTGTTCGGAACTGTTTTAGGCCAGGTTTGCCACGTTATAGCCAACAGATGAGCGATCTCGAGGAGGAGTATCGACTCGACTATTTCAGGGAGAACGGGTTCCACAGGATGGAGTGTCCCGAGTGTGGGGTCGGGTTCTGGACGCGCGAGGAGACGCGCCGTACCTGCGGTGAGCCACCGTGTGACACGTACACGTTTATCGACAACCCCGGGTTCGACGAGGAGTTCACGCTCGAGGAGATGCGCGAACAGTTTCTGTCCTTTTTCGAGGAGCGGGACCACGAGCGCATCGAGCCGTACCCGGTCGCAGCCAACCGCTGGCGCGACGACGTGCTGCTGACACAGGCGTCGATCTACGACTTCCAGCCGCTGGTCACGTCGGGGAAGACGCCGCCGCCTGCCAACCCCCTGACGATCAGCCAGCCCTGCATCCGCATGCAGGACATCGACAACGTGGGCAAGACCGGCCGCCACACGATGGCGTTCGAGATGATGGCCCACCACGCGTTCAACACCCGCGAGGGCGTCCCCGAGGACGAGTACGCCTACCACGGCGAGGTGTACTGGAAGGACCAGACCGTCGAATACTGCGACACGCTCATGGAAGAGATGGGCGCCGATCTGAACGAGATCACCTACATCGAGGACCCCTGGGTCGGCGGCGGCAACGCCGGCCCGGCGATCGAGATGGTGTACCGCGGGCTCGAACTGGCGACGCTCGTGTTCATGTCGATGGAGCAGGACCCCGAGGGTGACTACCTGCTGAAAGACGGGAACCGCTACTCGAAGATGGACACGTACATCGTCGACACCGGCTACGG
>PXQK01000012.1 GCA_003022085.1 Halobacteriales archaeon QH_10_65_19
GAGCTGTTGCTCGTAGGGGCGGAGCGCGCCGCGGACGTCCTTCAGCCGTATCGAGCGCGAGTAGGTGATCGCCCGGTGGTCCCGGGCCGCCACCTCCTCGCCGACGCCGAGGCTCTCGTCGACCGCGACCAGCATCTCGACGCCCTCGACCGCGTCCAGCTGGCCGAGCTTCTTCTCGACGTACTCGGGCGTCCAGAACCCCATGATCTCGAAGAACACGCGGAAGTCGGCGTACTCGTGCTCGAAGGCGAAGTCGGGGATCATCACCCGACGGCCGGCCGCCAGCGGTTCGGGCTCGCGGACGAGCGTCCAGTCGAAATCCAGCGAGCGAAAGCGGGTCGCGAACTCCGCCTCGACGGTGCTGTCGAACCGATCCCCTGCGATCGGATCGGCACCGGATACGGTCACCGGATCGTCGTCGGAGAGCTGCATAGTCCGCTCTGTCCCGCGGTCGTCGACCGTCGCAGTCAGCCGCCAGTCGGCCGTCACGGCGACCGTCCGGAGGAGCCGGGCGAACTGGGTGCCGTACCGCCGCGTCGACCGGAACAGGCTGTCGGGGCCGGTGACGACGAGCTCCCAGTCGCCGCGTTCCCTGTCGCCGGTGCTCCCGCTCGCACCTGCGCCTCCGTCGGCGCTCCCGCTGTAGACTTCGTACATCAGACCGAGGCGTTTGACCGCCGAGACGAGCGCCCGGGGGTCCGAACTCCGGATCCGGGTCTCGGTGGCGTCGAACAGCGCGGTCTGGGCCAGCGAGAGGTTGTACCGGGTCACCAGGTCAGCCGGGTCCCAGCGCGGTTCGACCGTCGACAGCACCTCCCGGCGGTCGAGGTCTGCGTACAGCGAGCGCTCGACTGCCTCGGGGGTCGTCCCGAGGTGATCGGCCGCCCGGTCGAGTGCCCGCCCCCGGTCGTCCTCGGTGACGACGCCGACCGCCTCGCCGGCAGCGAAAGCGGCCTTCCGCGCCCGTTCCGGGTCGACCGGCGACCGTATCTCCCAGGTGGCGTCCCGGTCGAGGAGCTTCGAGAACCCGCGAACCAGCTTGAAGTCGTCGCTCTCGCGTTCGATCTCCGTCAGCGCCTCCTGGAGTCGTTCCCGTGGCTGGTCGACGTGGCCCTGGTAGCAGCCGATGACCCGGGCCGCGAGCTCTTCGTGGCTGGCGTCGGCGAACTGCGGCTGGTAGCCCCCGCCCCGCCGGGACACCTGAAGGAGGTCCTTCGTCAGCACGTTCGACGGTCGGTCCGCGAGGCGTAAAAGCGGCGCGGGGAACGGTCGCAGTCGCCCCCGGAGTCGGTGTTGCTGTACAGAGGACCGCCAGCACCGATGACAGGGGCAGGCACGCGCTCCTGGCCACGTGTAGTGATCCGGGAAAGAAAATCTTCGATTTTCGTGATCACGAGAATCTTTAGTGATTCGTGAAAGGAATTGAGGATTCGTGAAGGGGACGAACGACGTCGAGCGACCTGGGGCTTTCATTCCACAAACCCGCTGTGTGACCGTCATGCCGAGTTCCTCAATAACTTCCCCGAGGTACTATCGATTCTCGAACCACCCCCGAGTCGAGCAGCCGGGGGCTTCCTGCATCTACGAGTTCTTCAATTTCTTTGGGAAGAGGTCAAGGCCTCCCAAGCAGTACGCTTATGTTCCAAAAGCAGGCAACTCATGACAATGGGTTTCAAGTGTTCCGTCTTCGGCTGCAACTGGGGCGAGACGGACGTCGAGCGCGAGCGCGAGGAAAACGGCAGCGAAGCGATCACCACGATCCGCGAGACCGAAACCTGCACCCGGTGTGGGGAGGTCAGGGTTGTCTCGGAGAACACGGAGGTGACAACCCTGGAGACGGCCGCCGACATCGTCGCCGACGACCTTGACGAGGGGACGGGAGCCGCCGAGTCTCCCCCGCCAGGTGTCGACAGCGAGACGGGGGACCCGCCGGAGACCGACGAGGGATCGGGGGCGACGATCCCCGACGCGGAGTCCGACACAGCCGTGAGGACGGCGGGGGCCGGCGAGAGCGGGTCGGCCGGGCCGCCGGAGGGTGGGGAGGACGACGCGGTCATTCTCGACGACGAACCGGAGGAGACCGGAGCGACGACCGAGGAAGAAAAGATCAGCGAACCGGAGAGCCTCGAGGAGACAGACCCGGACGAGGAGGCAGAAATCCTCGAGGACACAGATCCGGACGAGGACGGCGAGCGCGCGCCGGGCGAGTGGCCCGAAGAGCCTGACGACGGCGACGACTGGGAGCAGCCTACCGACATCGACCGGGCCGACGACGAGGAGTCCAACGGTTTCGGTACAGTCGGTAACACCGTCACGGTTCCCGAGGGCGAGTTCTACTGCCCGGAGTGCGAGTACGCGGCGGCCGTCGAGTCGTCCTCCTTGCGGGAGGGCGACTACTGCCCGGAGTGTCACCGGGGCTCGCTGAGACACCGGCCGGAGTGACGACGGCTCCGACAGCACGAAAGACGTAAAACCGACGCCCGGAAACGTCTCCTCATGCGCGAGTACAAGATGCGTCGGGGCGAGTATCTCGACGATCGTATCGAGGATATGGAAGCGACGATCCAGGAGTACTTCGGCCCCATCTCGGGAACGGAGGAGTACAAAGACGGCGAACTGTACATCGTGGAGGAACCGGACAACGCGGTGCTCAACCGCGTCACCGTCGGGCCGGTCGAGTACAGCAGCAAGAAGAACAAGGTCGCGCTCAACATTGAGGAGCGTCCGGCCGAGGAGGTGATCGCCTCCGGTGACGCCGAGGCTGCCGAGGAGGCCGTGAACCTCAAAAACGACTTTCTAAAGGAGGCGACGGGTCGCGACGCCAAGGCGCGCCGCGACTCGATGAAGCGCGACGTCGAGGACGACGAGGTTCCCGACGACGTCGACTGAGTGCGACGGGTGTCCGGTTGACGGTGGCCGGATCTGGCGGCCCGCAGAACACCCTCTTTGCAGCCCCCGACCTCCGTTCATACTGTCGGACGTGACTCTCTTTGCCGTTTGACCCGCACGACGGCTGTTTTCGGCCATCGTGAGTATAGTGCGAACGCCTGTCTTGCAATCACGTCCGACAGTATCAGTGTCCGAGGCGTTCCCGGCTGATACGGACGTCTGTCGGCGTGATGATCAACTGATCGTCGTCTTTCTGCACGATGTCGCCGCCGACCTCCTTGGCGATCTGTTTCAGTTCGTCGGTGATGTGTTCCATCGTCCGGTCTTGGGTGCTGTGCCTGGTGATGTCCGCGAGCACGATGTTTCCGTCGTAGACCTCGTCTTTGATCTCGATGACGTCGGATTTGTCGCCGATGTTGGCGATCCGCACCTCCATTTTCGCGCTGGCCCCGTCGACAGCGAGGTCCTCCGCGTCGAGTTCGACGTAATCACCTGTCTCCCGCGTTGCACTATCCCCGAAGATCTTGCTCATGAGTCCCATACATCGTTGGCCGGGCCCCGGGCGCTTAGGCTTTACGTCAGACGTATGTTCGGTTGACTGACAGTCGGTTCCGACTCCGGTGGCGCACCACGCCGCTCAGATCGACAGTTCGTAGAGGTCGTCGCCGACGTGGTGGATCGACTCGACGACCCGGCCCTCGTCGCCGACCATGTTGTCGCCGTCGACCATCGCGCGGCCGATGGCGAGGGACTTGCCGTGGCTCTCCTCGGTGACGACGACGAGGTCGCTGGCCTCGATGCCCTCGCCGGCCTCAACGATGCCTGGGCGCATGATGTCCGCGCCGTTCGAGACGAACTCGATCGCGCCCGCGTCGACGGTGACGACGTGTTCCTGTGGCGGGTAGGCGTTGGCCCCACGAACGGTCAGGAACGGCTGTGCCTCGTCGGAGCCGCTCTCAACGTCGGGTTCGACGTACAGCACGAGCGGATCGCCGTCGACAAGGACAACGTTCCACTCGCTGTCGGCGAGTACGACCTTCTCGAAGGAGTCGGCGTCGAGTTCGACCCCCAGCTGGCCGGCGAGTGCCTCCTGTATCTCGTCGATTGCGTCCGAACGGAGGTGGTGGCGCGACTTGATCTCCATGTCGGGCTGTCTGCGCCCCCGCAGCATAAGCGAAACGGGTTACGGGTGAGGGGCGTCTCGTGGAGCCGGCTGCACACTCCGAGATGAAGGGGTGACAGATAAGATAACTTCTAAAAGTTAAATAATTTCTGTACCACTTCATTATGAATCTGATGCGCCCTACTATTTTTAAATTGTACTGATACTTTCTTCGAGTTCGTCTCCGTCTTCGACAACGATCGGTGCCATCGTCCACGCGAGATAGTTCCAGACTTACTTGATCTGATCGTGTCCGCCGCAAAATTGTGTC
>PXQK01000013.1:0-2024 GCA_003022085.1 Halobacteriales archaeon QH_10_65_19
GCGGGTCGGCTCCCGGGGATCGTAGCTCGCGTCGTTGCGCGCCCGGATCTCCCGCATCGCCTGGTTGTGGGCGTCCATCCCCCGCCCCTGCTCGTACACCTCGGGGTTCGGCTTGCTCATTACCGCTCCGTAGCGCCCTCGGCGGCATGAGCCCTGCGTTTCCAGAAGCCTCCCCGGATCAGGCGCTGTGCTCGACGAGCCCCACCACGAGCAGCCCCTCGAAGGGGTACGCCTCCTCGGTGACGACGCTCGTCTCCAGACCGTGCTCGGCCGCAGTCTCGCGGACCGCCTCCAGACCGGTCAGCGTCGAGATAAGCAGAACCGCCTTGCCCCCCTCCGCGAGTACGCGACCGACACCGGCGAGAAACGGATCGACGACTGCTCGCCCGTCAGGGCCGCCCGAGAGCGCCCGCTCCATCGGGTCGCTCCACTCATCCTCGGGCGGCGTCGGCAGATACGGCGGGTTGCAACACACGACATCGAAGGCGCCATCCCGAAACGGCCCGAGGAGGTCGGCCCGGACCACACGGAGGCCCGCCCCGACGGCTTGCCGGCAGGCGTCGGGGTTTATGTCAGAGCCGACGACGAACGCCGGCTGGTAGACAGTCTCGACGTCGCGCTGGTCGGCCAGCCGGGGCCGTCCATCTGTCTCCCCGTCGCCCTCCGCGTCCCGGTCCCGGTCAGTCACGCTCTCTCACTCCCGCTCTGGGTCGCCCGTCTCCCAGGCAACCGTCGCGAGCCGTGCAAAATCGGCCGGCGAGAGGTTCCCGGCCCGCCGACACAGGAGCGCCTCGTCGGCAGCCGCCGCGACGGCGTCCGGATCCGAGAGCCCCGAGATGTGGCCCGTATTGTGGATGGCGTTGCGCATCGTCTTGCGGCGCTGGGTGAACACGGCCCGCAGGAAGCGCAGGAAGAAGTCGTCGTTCGGGACGGCGTAGTCGGGCTCCCGGGGCGTGGTCCGGACGACAGCACTCTCGACAGCCGGCTGGGGATCGAACGCCTCTTTCGGGATCGTTTCGACGATCTCGACGTCGGCGTAGTGGCCTGCAGTCACCGAGAGCCGGCCGTACTCCGGCGTGCCGGGCTCGGCGGCCATCCGCTCGGCGAACTCGCGCTGGAAGGTGAGTACGAGCGGCTGCGTCCGGGGCAACAGCCGAAACGCGATCTCGCTGGAGACGCCGTAGGGCAGGTTCGAAACCGACGTCGTAAACGCAGGGAGATCCACCTTGAGTGCGTCACCCTCCACGACGGCGAGTGCCCCCGACCCGCGGGCGTCGGCGAACTCCTCGCGGAGGAAGCCGGCGAGTCGGCGGTCGCGTTCGACGACAGTCACTCGATCCGCGACAGCCAGGAGGCGGTCGGTCAGCGCGCCGGTGCCGCCGCCGATTTCCAGAACGTGAGCCGTGTCGAAGCCCGCGCCGATCGCGTACGTCGGCAGCCGGTCGAGCACACGGTCGTCGACCAGGAAGTGCTGGTCCGCGGCTGGGTTACCCGGGACACCCGCCCGGGCCCGCAGTGCGTCCGGGTCCCGGAACCCCTCGCCGGTCATTCCTCGTCGTGGCGCGCGAAGATACGGTACTTGAGGTCGTCCTCCCGGAGCTCCTCCATGATCCGCTCGACGAGCACCTCCTCGGGGTTGTGGAGCCCGCTGATGCGCTCCTCGATCTCCTCGAAGCTCTCGAACGGCGACCGCTTGCGCTCGTCGAGGATGTTGTTCCGGAGCTTCTTGCCGATCCCCGGGAGGAGGTTCAGCTGGTGGAGGCGCAGCGTGATCGGCTGGGCGTCGTTGTAGAAGTCGACGAAGCGCCGTTCGTCCGCCTCGACCATCTCCTCGATCGCGTAGTCCAGCTCCGCGCTCGCGCCGCTCGGCAGGTCGTCGTACTCGATGTGGTTGACCCGCTCGATGATCCCCGCCCCCTCGATGTCGACGTCGTCCCCGATCGAGATGTCCGCGTCCTCCACCAGGACCAGTTCGCACAGCCGGAAGTCCTCCCTGTCGACCGCGTACGCGAGTGGCTCTTTCT
>PXQK01000013.1:2142-5140 GCA_003022085.1 Halobacteriales archaeon QH_10_65_19
TACAGCGCGCGGAGTTCGTCGCGGTCCCGCGGCCGGAGGTCCACAATCTTGTACGCCGTCTTCTCGTCGACCTTCTCGAGTTCGAGCAGCTGGGCGAGAAACTCGCGGGACTCCTCGGGATCTAGTACCGCGAACCGGTTGACGTGCTCGATCGCGCGCGAGAGTTCGTAACGCATCTCCCGTTCCTCGTCGGCGGCCCGCTCTACCTCGATCTCTTCGAGTATCTCCTTTGTCTCGGCGACAGTGAGATACTCTTCGTCCACTTTTTCTTTGAATATTGTCATGAATGTCTCCGTATCCCGAGACGTCGGTAGCTGGTTTCCATTCGCAAAGGCATCAAAAAACACCTTCGAAACGAGTTTCGCGGGGACACCCCACCGGTCACAGCTCTACTGGTCGACGGAAGCCCTGATACATATTCATCGAGGCGTGGCGAGGGCGAATTCTATCAACCGTTCCGTCGACCAGTATCGAACTCCCCCGCGCGGAGGAACGCGACAACCTCCTCCGGATCGGCGTCGAGCCCGCCAGCCTGTGCGACTGTATCGCTCCCGCCGCCGCCGCCGCCGAACTCGGCGGTCACGGCGTCCACGACTGCCTCCGCGTTCACCGTACCGTCGGTCGCCGCAGCCAGGTACCCCCCGGACGCGCCGACGAGTGCCACGACGGCGCCGGTGTCGCCGGCGAGTTCCTGTGCGAACTCGGCCAGCGCGTTCGCGTCGTCGCTGGGCACCGATCCCGCCAGCCACTCGTGGCCGTCGCGGGTGACTGTCGCGTCCTCGAGTTCCGAGAGCCGCGCCTCGATCACCTGCTCGCGGAGTTCCCGGATCTGCTCGGTCTGTCGTTCGCGCTCTTCAATGAGCCGCTCGACGGCGTCGGGCAGCGACGTAACCTGCGTGTCCAGCGCACGGGCGGCCTCCCGGGCCGCGACGCCCTCCTCGGCCCGCCGATCGATGCCGGTCGGGCCGACTGCGAACTCGACGCGGGTGAGCCCTTCGCCGGGGTTCGAGCGGTCGAGCACCGTCACGGGGCCGATCTCCCGTGTGTTCCCGACGTGGGTTCCGCCGCAGGCCGCGACGTCCCACCCCTCGATCTCGACGATGCGGACAGTATCGCCCGTCACGCCCTCCTCGGTCTTGGTGTTGAACGCGACGTCGTTACGATCAAGCGCCTCCCCCCGGGGGAGTTCCTGCCAGCTCACGTCACGGGACTCCCAGACCGTCCGGTTGGTCAGCCGTTCGAGTTCGACGAGCGTCCCGTCGTCGATGTCGGTCGGCGTGGCGAAGTCGACCCGGACTTTCTTGTCGGTGATTCCGAAGCCGCCGTACCCGAGATCATCGAGTAGCCGCCGGCCCGCCCCGTACAGCGCGTGGCTCGCCGTGTGTGCGCGCATCAGGTAGGTTCTGTACCCGCTATCGACGGCCCCGTGGACGGTGTCGCCGGTCCCGAAGGCCGGTTCGGACGACAGCTCGTGGACGACCTCACCGTTCTCGGCCCGCACGTCGATAACGTCGCTATCTCCGATCAGGCCGCGGTCCGCCGGCTGGCCCCCTCCCTCGGGGTAGAAGAACGTTTCCGAGAGGACGACCGTCCATCCATCACCTCGTTCGACAGTGCTCTCGAAGCTGTGGCGGTACGGCTCCGCTGGTGCGCGCGAGTGCATGGGGCGCTCTTGCTCAGCGCGGGAAAAAAGCTAATCGTTCACGACTCCTGTCACTCCTCGACCAGCGTGACGCCGAGGAACTCCTCGAGTGCTGCGACGACGCTCCCGCCGACCCCCGCCTGGGTCGCCCGGGCCTGTTCGAGCGCCAGCAGGTCGGCGTCGTCGATGCCGAGCTCGTCGGCGAGCTCCTCGAGCTGGTAGCCCGCCTCCTGGCGCGCCTCGGTGAGCCGCTCGTCGTAGTCCCGCTTCAGGTACGGCAGCTGGTCGTCGTCGTAGTCCGCGCCGTCCTCCCAGTGGGAGGGGTCGCTTCTCGTCGCGTCGTGCATCCGGGCGGTGTTCTGGGCCGCCCGTCTTTTCCTGTCCCGGCCGCCGCCGGAGTCGTCGGTTGTTTTGCTCCGGTCGTCGTGCTGTGCACAGCCCCCACAGACCTGGAGCTGTGCCCCCGCAACGTTGACCGACTGTGTGTCCACGTCTGACGCTCCACAGAGTTCGCAGCTGTCGCCCGAATCCGACCCAGCATCCCCTGTCGAATATTTGGCCATGCACCCCTTAGCCGACCCCCCGTATTTAACGTTTCCACGCTGGACCGGTCCCGACGCCTATTTCCCGTCCGGATGCCACGTCCCACCCATGACGGGACTGTACTACGAAGAGTTCACCGTCGGGGAGACAATCGAACACGACAAGCGGCGGACGATCAGCGAGGCCGACAACCAGCAGTTCTGTGACATGACAATGAACCAGCAGCCCCTGCACCTCGATGCGGAGTTCGCTGCCGACACCCAGTTCGGTGAGCGGATCGTCAACGGCATATACACGATGGCGCTCGCTGTCGGGCTCTCGATCCCCGACACGACTGACGGCACCATCGTTGCGAATCTCAGCTACGATAACGTCGAACACCCCCAGCCGGTGTACCACGGCGACACGATCAGCGTCCAGTCGACAGTCACCGACAAACGGGAGACGAGCGACGGGGAACGCGGCGTCGTCACAATGCAGGTGGAAGTGTGCAACGGGGACGACGACCTGGTCTGCTCGTTCGACCGCACAGTTCTCTCGCTCAAACGTGAGAGCTGATACGGTCGTGCGTGACTCTGTACCGCTATAGAGTCGCGTATTGGGCGTTTCAGCCCGCGAAACCGCCGATATTGGGACCCAGTGTTGAAAATAATCACGCACGACCGTATGACAAGCGGGTGGATATCGTACTCGCCGAGGATGAGTCCGGAGAGGCGCCAGCACCGCCGCGAGGGGCCGGCCGAGACCCCTGCGGTCGCTCCCAACTCCTGCGACCAGTGGCCGATGTGTCCGGGCCGCGCCACGGCGCGCCCC
>PXQK01000014.1 GCA_003022085.1 Halobacteriales archaeon QH_10_65_19
CTAATCTCTCCACTCCCGACGTAGACGGTCCCTTCGACGGCGGTCGGCGACGAGTGGACGGGCCTTGTATCGGCAAACCGCCACTGCTGCTGGCCGGTCGCTGCATCGACTGCGTACAGGCCGCCGCCGCCTCTTACTGTTGACTCCCCGATGTATACTGTCGCTCCGTCGGCCTGGGCACTGGCTGTCCCAGCAGTTGCGACTCCGAGTGCCGCGCCGACGCCGACCCCTGCTGTTGTTCCCAGGAACCGCCGACGGCTCCCCCGCCAGCGAGTGGGATCAGTCCGCTCCTGTGACCTGTCACTTCCTGTGTCAATACCTGTTCCGGCTCCGTTGGTCTCTGCTTCGTTCTGTCTGTCACTCATGGATTTCTGTTTCTCCTCTATTTGTTGTCAGCGTCGCCATCGCTTCCGAGCCGCCGCCGCCAGCCGGGACGTGCCCCTGTCGTGGCGCCGCTCTCCGGGGTGATACCCTGCCGCAAGCTCCGGCCCGGACGGGACGACATGATCCAGAAGGGACTATCGTGGTGCGGGTAATTAAAAGCTGACACGAATTCTGTGATGTCGGCTCCTCGACGGAGGCGCTGACTCACGGCAGTCTGTACCATACTCCGACCGGAAACGGCAACAGTAACGCGGTACAGCAGCGCCGCCTCCGTACGTTCACTCCCAGACTGCCCGGGGAGCGGGAGACGGGACGGGCTACCCGTCCTGCTCGATGAAATCCTGGAACAGCGCCTGGACGTCGCCGATCGTCACCTCGTCGGGGTCGCTGCCGCTGAAGTTGAAAAACCGGGAGTTGTTCTGGACCGCCGGCAGATCGCGGTTCTGGAAGAACAGCTGCACGTCCTGAAGAGTGAACTCGCCGTCGCCGTCGATGTCCTCGAACAGGCCGTCGCCGTCGAGGTCCTGTGGCGGGTCCTCTCCGACGACCGCGGGCGGGCCGTCGCTCCCGTAGGTCCGGACGAGTTCGCCGTCGCGGTACCGGCGCTGGACGTAACCGAGGGCGTTACACAGCAGCGTGTGCCCCATAAATGAGAGCGCGTAGTTGGCCATCCCGAAGGGGTGAAGCTCGGTCTGCTTTGCGGGCGGCAGGATCGAACCGAGGATCGTGACCTCGCTCTCCCCGACTGCGATGGTGCCGGCGCCGACGCCGGGATCGCCCTCGATCTCCTCGCCCGGCTCGACGCCGAACGCGTCGGCGTCGCCCCTGATCCAGCCGGCCGTCTCGCCGCCGGCGGCGTCGAAGGTGTCGGGGTCGACGACCGTCGCCGGCTGGTCGGTCGCCGGCGTGTAGCCGACCTGTGGGCCCTTCCACATCTCCTGTTGTCGCGGGCGGAGGCCGGCGAGCAGCGGGTGACCGAAATCCCTGTCGTCGAGGTTGACGAAGTTCACGAGCACGTCCTCGGTGTCGTCGGGGCCCAGCGACGAGAGGGCGCCGACGTCCAGCTCACCGAGCAGGTTGACGCCTGTGTCGGTCAACACGAGGTCGCCGCCGTCGTCGACGAACGACTCGATGGCGTCGAGGTACTCGGCGTCGTCGGTTGCCACGTCGTGGGAGACCACGAGCCGGTCGTATCCCTCGAGCCCGCCGCGCACGTCGTCGACGCTGACACCGTCTAGCGAGCCGTCGTCGTCGATGTACGGCGCCAGGTCCGCGAAGAACTGCAGCGGGTTGACCTCGTACTCGCGCTGTTCGAACCCCTCGCCGTCCCAGGCCTCCCGCGGGTCGGGTATCTCCTCGTCGCTGTCGAGCATCATCACCTCGACGTCGAGGTCCCGGTCGCCGTCGACCTCGACCGTCCACGACCCCGCGTCGGGGTCCGGCACGTACAGCGTATCGAGAAAGCAGTTGTGACTGCCGACGGCGTCGTCGTCGAGGTCGACCCGCCTGACGACTGAGCCGGACGGAGCCCTGAGGCGGAGTTCGCCGCTCGCGGTCCCGGCGTCCGGGAACTGCAGCGTCATCGAGCGGGTTTCGGGCAGGCTCTCGACCCGGGCGCGTGCGACGCCGCCGCCGGGCTCCAGAGGCGCCTCGCTCGTCCGGGTTCGGGTCGAGCCGCGAGCGTCGGCGGCAGCCTCCCCGCCGGTATGGGGGAGATCCGTGGACGAGCGGGTCAGTGCGTCGGTCTCGACGTAGGCGGTGTCGGTGTCGTCGGTGGCCACCGTCGCGTCGGTGTCGGCGGCAGCCAGCCGGGCGTACTCCCGCATCGAGATGCGGTAGGAGGTGACCTGGTGTCGGGCCCAGTAGGGCTTCCAGTTCATGAACTGCAGCCCGAAGGGGTTCGAGTGGAACATCTCCGGCGCGACGGTGATTGCGCCGAGCCCGCCCTCGGCCTCGGGGACGCCGGCCCAGCCGAGGAATGCGCCGGTGACCTGGTAGCCGATCGTGTCGTAGATCGTCCCCCAGTCGAGGAGGCCGTTGTAGCTGTCGCCCCCGGGGAGGAACTGGCCGCCTGCACCCTCGTCGATCTGTGGGTAATGCTCCTCGAGTGCCGCCGCGATGTCGTCGGCGATGGCGCCGATGTCGCCCCACTCGCCGACCATGCCCTCGCCGATCTGGATGCTGACCTCGTCCAGATCGTGAGTTTTCGCGTGATCGAACGGGGCGTTCGTCTCGAGGTTGAGCACCATCTGGTCGGAGATGCCCATCCCGTGGTAGTCACACAGGAACTCGACGTTCTCGTAGCCGCGGAAGTGCTCGACGGCTCCGAGCGCGTCCGGGACGAGATCCGCGAAGAAGTCGGGCGCGTCTTCGGGCTCGGCCGGGTAGAAGCTGGGGTTCGTCCAGCCGACTGTCGGATACTGGCGGTTGGTGTCGAGCTGTGAGCCCTCCGGGAAGCTCCCGTTCCCGCGCAGGAAGTTGACGTCGTCGAACGCGAGCTCTCCCGAGGGGTCGTCGCCCTGCGGGTACGGCAGCTCCGTGTACGGCTCTCGGGAGATCCAGCCGTCGGGGTTGATGAAGACAAACACCAGGGCGATGTCGTCGAGCAACTCCGCGAACGCGGGTGCGTCGCCGGTCAGCACGTCCTCGATGACGCGAGTGCCGGCTTCGCGGCCCTGGGGTTCGTCGCCGTGGATGCTGACGGTGTAGACTACCTTCTCTTTCGCTTCGAACGCGGCGTCGTCGGAGACGTCGTTGGTCACCTGCGCCACGTAGATCGGGTACCGTTCGGGCTCGTCGAGAAAGAGGTTGGTCCAGCCCGGCGACTCGCGCCCGAGTGTCTCCAGGTTCAGCACGTCCGGGTGCTCCGATGCGAGGTGCTGGAGTCCGGCGACTGTCTCCTCGAAGCCGAGGTAGTCACGGGCCTCCTCGACTGCCGGGAACACGCCGTCCGCGTAGGGGTCGTCGAGCCGCCAGAACGGGTTCGCACCCGGTGAGTACCGGATCGCCTCGACACCGTTCATCCCGAGCAGCGTCTCGACCTCCGGCGTGGTGAGGCGGCCGTGACCGGCTGGCGTCGGCTCGGTCCGTGTGACCGTCTTCGCCGGCCGCACCCGGTCGTCGTCGCGGTCGTAGCTGAACGTGTCCGCGAACGCCTCGGCGGCGTTGCTGTCGGCGAACTCAACGACGAGGGTCGCCTCGTAGTCGTCGGGGGTGTGGTTGACGACGAACTCGGCGCGGTCCGACAGGCGGTCGTTCTCGACGTGTTCCTCGCCGGTGACTGTGCCTGGGAGGCTCAACGCAGCGCCCGTCGCCGCCGCGAGGCTCACGAACGTCCGCCTGTCGATCGAACTCCCGTCGAAGTGGCTCTCGTCCGGTACCGCTGCTCGGTCGTGCCGGGATCCTGTCTGCTCACTCATACTGGGTACTGTGAAACTGTGTATCACACGGAAAGGAGCAATAAAAAGTATGTGTACACGGTTTCCGACCCAGAAACTGTGGGCGGGAACCGCTGCCCCCACTGTGGCGCGGCGTTCAATCCGGGCTATCGCGAGCACCGCCACCTGTACTTCGAGCAGCCGGACGACTCACCCCCGTGAGCCGGGGCTCGGAGGGTGTAGCCGTCGTTCACGCCCTCGGCCGCACAACTGTCTCCCTTGCAGACGTATATGTCTTCGATATTCGACCGTGCGGGGGCACGGGACGTCGGTATCGGAAACCCTTAAAACAGCACGACGGTAAAGGACGGGTATGGCTACGTTCGAGAAAGCAGAAGACCGGATTTTCACGACGCAGATCTGCATGCGCTGTAACGCCCGCAACCCGCAGCGGGCCGACCAGTGTCGCAAGTGTGGCTACCGCAGGCTCCGACCGAAAGCGCGCGAAAGCCGAAGCGCATAGCCTCTCGACCGCCGCCGGTGTAGTGCTCGTTGTACCCCCGCCCCGTAATCTCTGCTGTAGTTATGGGGCGCTGGCGTGTCGGGACGTCTCGCCAGAAGAAGTCATACGCGGAGCTCGACGCTCTGCCGGAGGGCGTCGATACCGGGGAGCGATGCGCCGGTCAGCGCGTTGATGTACGCTCCGCCGGCGATGGAGACGTGCGAGAAGTCGGCTTCGTCCATGCCGTACATTCCGATGGCGCGGGAGGTATCGCCGCCGCCGACAACCGAGAAGCAGTCACTCCGGGAGACCGCATCGAGCACACGGACGGTGCCGGGGCTGAACCGTTCGTCCTCGAATAAGCCGAGCGACCCTTTCACAAAGACAGCCGCGGAGTTCGCCGCGATGTCTGCGAACTGCTCGGTGGTGTCGGACCCGATGTCGAGGTAGTCGTGGTCCTTGTTCCTGACGTCGGCGACGGTCACCTCCGCGCGCTCCCCGGATCCGTCGGCGTAGGCAAGGTCGGTCGGAAGCAGGAGGTCGCCGGGGTGGCTCTCGATCAGCGAGTTGATGCGCTCGCGGTTGGCCAGCCACTGGCTCTCGTAGAGGTCGTCCTCGTCGATATCCCGGCCGACGTCGTAGCCGAGCGCGCGCAGGAACAGCTCGCCGACCACCCCGCCGATGAGGAAGTTGTCCACGCGGTTCTTGAGGGCGGTCATCACCTCGATGACGTCGGTTGCCTTCGTGCCGCCCGCGACCATCGTCACGTCGCCGTCGAACTCGCGGGTCGCGATGGCGGAGTTTGCCTCGTACTCGTGTTGCATCACCCGGCCGGCGTAGGCGTCCATCACGAGCGGGAAGCCGACAATCGAGGCGTGTCTCCGGTGAGCTGTCGAATAGGCGTCCCCGACGTATGCGTCGAACTCCGGCGCGAGTGTCCGGACGAACTCGCTGTCGGCGTGCTCCTCGGGCGCGCGCTCCGGGAGTTCGTCGTCGGTCATCCGCACGTTCTCCAGCAGGATCACCTCGCCGCGCTCCAGGTTTCCGACGGCGTCAAGCGCGGTCCTGTCGTAGGTACCGGGTACGTACTCGATGTGGTGATCGAGGTGCTCGGCGAGGATGTCCGCGTGCTGTCGCAGCTCCAGGAACGAGTCCCATCCCGGCCGCCCCTGGTGGGCCAGTACCGCCACTGCGTGGTCCTGCTCCAGCAGTTCGCGCAGCGTCGCCGCGTGCCGCGAGAACCGCCGGTTGTCCTCGACGACGCCGACAGACACCGGCGAGTTGAGGTCCGCCCGCACCAGCACCCGCTGGCCGTCGGCCAGGTTGTCGAGCGTCCGGTAGCTCATACCCCACTGTGAGAGGACCAGCTACTAGTACTCCCCGGTTTGTATCGACAAAGTGGCAATTCTTTATTCGGTTCTGACTTAAAATTATTGCCATAGGTGTCGGCTC
Source organism: Halobacteriales archaeon QH_10_65_19 (assembly GCA_003022085.1). Next base: position 5,716 of record PXQK01000014.1, read on the forward strand.
CGACGGACGAATACGCCACAACTGTCCGCAGCATGTTACAGAAAACGTATAATTCGGGCCGTGCACTCCGTCGGAGCCAGTTTGAGTCGCCAGCCGGGGAACGCGTCGGCCGGCGCAGCCGCCGGTGCTCGGTTTCACTTTCACTTTCCGGCGGCCATTTAACCGCTGGGACGGCCAACATCCCGGTATGTCACAGACAACACTCGACGACGACGATCTCTTCACCGAGGCGGCCTCGGAGATGCGCGAGGACGTCGAATCCTCGCTCGCGGCGGCACGTGACGCACTGCCCGACGCGGACGATGTCTGGGAGACCGACGCCGACAACACGCTGGGCGCGCTCAACGGCCTGCGGTCGGCGCTCGAGGTCGGTGACGCGAGCGAGCACCTCCGGGACGCCAAGAAGTGGTACACGATGGGCGAAAAAGCCGACGCCTTCGAGGACCCTGGGGAGCTCGGCGCGAAAATCGAGGAGGTCACGGAGCTAGTGGCCGACATCGAGGCGGCCCACGAACAGGTCGGGGAGCTGGCGAGCACGGTCCCACAGCTCCGGAGTGCGCTCGAAGACGACGCTGACGACGCCGACGCCGAAGCGGCCGAGGCGTAGCGCGACGGGGGCGGGACGCGGGGGCTCGGCGTTCACCGGTGGGGCGGCCGCGAAACGTCACGCGATTCGACAGCCCCGAGCAGCTCTGCGAGCGCGTCGGCCGCAGCCGACAGCAGCTGTTCGCCGAGTGCGGCCGAACTCCCGCTCGGATCGCCGACGACGCCGTTCTCGGTGAACTCGGCGCTGTCGTAAGCGAGGTTGGCCCCAGACTGCCACTCCCCCCAGCCATCGGCGGCGCCGGCCGCGGCGACGTCGAGACGGTCCGTCGCCACGAGCTCCGGCCGGTGGTGACGGAGGAGGCTGGTTTCAGTCGGGCCGCCGTGGCCCATCGCCGTATCGAACGCGGAGAGGTCGACGGCGTCGAACCAGGTGAACGGCACCGCGTATGCGGTTTCTTCGCGGGAGAGCGATCCGCACACCTCCTGGAGGGCGTCGATGTTGCCACCGTGACCGTTGACGAGGACGACACGGTCCCAGCCGTGGCTCGCGAGGCTCTCGACGGTCTCGCTCACGTACACGCGGAAGGTATCGTCACTGACCCACAGCGTTCCCGTAAACTGCCGGTGCTCGGCGGCAATACCGACGGGGATTGCCGGGGCGAGGACCACGTCCCCGTCGTAGCGCTCGCAGCCGGCACTCGCAACCGCCTCGGCTGTCAGAACGTCAGTTCCGAGTGGCGCGTGCGGGCCGTGCTGTTCGGTGCTACCGACTGGCAGAACCGCGAGCGCGGCGTCTGTCGCATCAGCGTCCGTCCAGGTCGCTTCGAAAAGGTCCATACAGAGCTATCGGCCGGCGGAGAATAAAGGTTGTTCCGGACGGAGTTCAATGAGAGGCGTCTGTTGGCCGTCGTATCACGGTCTACCGAAATGCATAATACGAGGTACTCGTAAACCCGACAAGAATGATGAGTTCCGTTATGGCACTCCGGCACGCGGCACTCGCCCAGGTTTCCCGGACGCCGGCCGACGTCTTCGACAACCTCTATCTGGTGTTTCTGGTGCTCGGAACACTCGTCGGCGTCGTCGTCATCTCGTATACGGTCTACAACGCGTACAAGTACCGGGCCAAGGGCTCGGAGGCGGACGGCCGGTACGACATCACGGAGGAATCCCCGGAGAAAGAGGAGGGTGTCGCGCGGCCCCGCGTCGGCGAAGTCCCGACAGGGTCGGGCAAAGGTGGTGGCAAGAAACTGTTCATCTCGTTCAGTATCAGCGCCGTGATCGTGCTCGGGCTGATCGTCTACGGATACTCGCTGTTCCTGTACGTCGAAGACACCAATCAGCTCTACGAGGGCGAGGACACGGCAGACCCACTCGAGATCCAGGTCCAGGCCGAACAGTTCCGATTCACGTACACCTACCCGGACGGCACCACGACCGAGGAGTTGCGCGTGCCGACTGACAGACCGGTGCTTATAAACGTCACATCAAAGGACGTCATGCACAACTTCGGGGTCCGGGAGCTACGAGTAAAGGCTGACGCGATCCCGAACCAGTACAATACGGCCTGGTTCGAGGCAGAGGAAACCGGAACTTACGAGGCGATCTGTTACGAACTGTGTGGCATTGGCCACTCAACCATGAGAGGAGAGGAAGTGATTGCTATGGAACCTAACAACTTCGCGGACTGGGCACAGGAGAACCTGGATACGACGGCCATGGAGCTGGAGGTGAGCGGCTGATGGCCGACTCGGCCCACCTGCCGCCGAAATCCAGCATCAAGCGGTGGCTCGTGACGACCAATCACAAGGACATCGGAGTGCTCTACTTGCTCACGTCGGTGTTTTTCCTGGTGTTCGGCGGCGTGCTGGCGATGCTCATCCGCGCCCAGATGTGGTCGCCTGGCGCAACAGTGCTCGACCCCGGGGGCTACTACCAGGTCGGCACTGCGCACGGCTTCCTGATGATCTTCTGGTTCCTCTCGCCGTTCGCTTTCGGCTTCGCGAACTACGTTGTACCCCTCCAGATCGGGGCCGACGACCTCGCGTTCCCGCGGTTGAACGCGACGAGCTACTGGCTGTACCTCTTCTCGGGACTCCTCTTCGGGATTTCGTTCTTCCAGGGCGCGACGTTCATGGGCGGCTGGACGATGTACGCCCCGCTGAACGCGCCGGCGTTCATTCCCAACTACGGCCACGTCGGTTCGTTTGCGGCGATTCTGGCACTGGTGATGTTCGTCGGCTCGGTCACAATCGGGTCGGTGAACTTCCTGACGACGATCTACCGGATGCGCGCCGAGGGCCTGCGCATGCGGGACATCCCGCTGTTCAGCATGTCGATCCTCCTTACTGTGTGGATGATGCTGTTTGCCTTCGCCGCGCTGCTAGGGGCGCTGGTGATCCTCAGCTCCGATCACCTGATCCACACCTCCTACTTCACCGACGTCGACGGCAACGCATCCAGCGGAGGGAGCCTGCTGTGGACACACCTGTTCTGGTTCTTCGGCCACCCCGAGGTGTACATCGTGTTCTTCCCCGCCCTGGGAGCGATGGCCGAGATCGTCCAGACGTTCTCCGGGCGCCGCCTCGTGGGCCGCAAGTGGTTCGTCATCGCGATGGCGCTGGTGGCGATCCAGAGCTTCATC
>PXQK01000015.1 GCA_003022085.1 Halobacteriales archaeon QH_10_65_19
GACGAGAAGGCCGGCGGCACCGTCCACCTCGCCATCGGCGACGACCACGGCATCGGCGGCGACGTCGAGGCGCCGATCCACCTTGACGGCATCCTCCGGGAGCCGACGGTGTACGCCGACGGCGAGGAGGTCGAGTTGCCGAGCGGCCTGTCCTAACGGGACCGAGCATCAGTAGACGACGAAGCCGACTCATACTGTCGGACGTGACTCTGTGGAATAGCAAGACACGCAAACCGGTGTATTCGCGCGTTTCAGCACGATTCCGGGGTGGAAATATCCACGTACTCACGTCCGACAGTATAGTCAGGCTGATACCGCGGGAGCCCTAACTGGCACCAGATGGATTCAACGCGGAGCGAGGGACAGCCGGCCGCCGCGGCCGCCGAACGGGTCGTCGTCCGCGGCTGTCGGGTCGACACTGCGCCGGTTCGGGCAGTACTGACTGCGCTCGACCGGCCACGGCTAGGCTGGGCGGACGCGACGGAGACGCTCGCCGCGGGCGGAACCGCCGCGGTCGTTACCGCGTCCGGCCCCGAACGGTTCGACACGGTGTCGCGCCGGGCTGCGACCGTTTTCGAGGGGCTGGAGACGGTCGACACCCTTCCGACCGGCGCGCGGCCGCGGTTCTACGGCGGCTTCGCGTTCACAGACAGCCACAGGGCCACCCTCGACGAGGCTGAGCCGGCGACGGACCACACCTGGCAGGGGTTTCCGGCCGCGAAGTTCGTGCTGCCGGCAGTCCAGTTCTCGCTCACTGTTGACGGCGCGTGGCTGACGGCCGCCGGGGCCGGTCCGAACGCGGAGTCGAGGGCCACTGCCCGCCTGGAACGCTTTCGGGATCGCATCGAGGCACTCCCCGAGTTCGAGATCTCGTCGCCGCCGGGCGTCCGCGGGCGTGCGTACGAGCCGTCGAGAGCCGCCTGGCACCGGCAGGTCGAGGCCGCCGTCTCCCGGATCCGTGACGGGCACCTCCGGAAGGTAGTGCTCGCTCAGTCGCTGTCGGTCGACCTCGAGGAGCGGGTCACCGTCGCCGACCTGCTCGCACGGCTCGGCGACTCCTACCCGGGCTGTTATCGCTTCCTGTTCGAGGGATCGACGGGCGGTTCGTTCTTCGGCGCGACTCCCGAACGACTCGTGACGGTTCGAGGGAACAGCGTCGAGACAGAGGCGCTCGCAGGCTCGATCGGCCGGGGCGAGACCAGGGCCGAGGACGAGTGGCTGGCAAACCGACTCAGGGAGAGCGGAAAGAACAACCACGAACACGACCTCGTCGTCGAGGCGATCCGCGACCAGCTTGCGGGGTTGACCGACGGTGTCGAAACGGGCGAGCGGAGCATTCGCCAGCTTGCGAACGTCCAGCACCTCCGGACGCCGCTGCGGGCGTCACTGTCGCGGGAAGAGCACGTGCTCAGGCTCGTGGAGGCGTTACATCCGACACCGGCCGTCGGCGGACTCCCGCCCGGGCATGCGATGGAAACGATCCGCGAGACGGAAGCGTTCGACCGCGGCTGGTACGCGGCCCCGGTCGGCTGGTTCGACGCCGACAGGAACGGGACGTTCGCTGTCGCGATCCGGTCGGCCGTCGCGAGAGACACCGACGCACGGCTGTTCGCCGGCGCCGGCATCGTCCGCGACAGCGACCCCGACGCCGAATGGGACGAGCTCCAGCTGAAGTACCGTCCCGTGCTCGACGAACTGGTATGACCGCGCCGAACCGCAACACGCTGTGGGCGGAGACGCTCGTCGCAGAGCTCGCCGAGGCCGGGATCGACGCCGTCTGCCTGGCACCGGGCAGCAGGTCCACACCGCTGACAGTTGCCTTTGCAGAGCACGGGGCTGTCCGGACCTTCTCGCACCTGGACGAGCGGTCCGCCGCGTTTTTTGCACTCGGACGGGCCCGGGTGACCGGGACGCCGACCCCTGTCGTCTGTACCTCCGGGACTGCGGCGGCCAACTTCCACCCGGCTGTGCTGGAGGCAGACGAGAGCCGCGTGCCGCTGCTCGTGCTGACCGCCGATCGGCCGCCGGAGCTATCCGACAGCGGGGCGAACCAGACGACCGACCAGGAGAAGCTGTACGGGGACGCCGTCCGCTGGTACCACACGCTGGCCGAACCCGAGGCGGAGGCCCGCAAACTCCGGTCGCTCCGGGTCACCGCGGCCCGGGCGGTCGCCGAGACGACGGGGACGCCCCCCGGCCCGGTTCACCTCAACGTCCCGTTCCGCAAACCGCTTGAACCGACGCCGGTGCCGGGCGACGTCCCCGAGGAGGTCGGTCGGTGGTCGCTCGCCGCCGGCGGCCGCGAGGGACCGTTCGTCAAGACGGACCGCGGCGAGTTGCGTCCCTCCGAGAGAACCATCTCGCGGCTGGCGACCGCGATCGACGGAGTCGACCGTGGACTGATCGTCACTGGTCCGGCCGACAGCCCGACGCCGGGCCGGGAGCTCCTGTGCCGCCTCGCCGCTGCGACCGGGTTTCCGGTGCTCGCGGACCCGCTGTCGGGTCACCGGTTCGGACCACACGTCGACCGCAACGACGTCACCATCTGTGGCGGCTACGACTCGTATCTCGACGCCGCTGATTCGTTCCCCGATCCCGGGGTCGTAATCCGGTTCGGGGCCTCACCCACCTCCAAAACCCTGCGGAAGTACCTCGCGGCGGCGGAGACCCAGCAGGTGGTCGTCGACCCGGCCGGCGGCTGGCGCGAGGCGGAGTTCACCGCCACGGAGCTGCTGGCCGCCACCCCGGGCAGGGTGGCGACCGCGCTCGCGGCGGCCGTGGAGTCGCCCGCGTCCAGTGAGTACCGCGAGCTGTTCGAGCGGACCGAGTCTCACTACTGGGAGGCCATCGGGAGCGCGTACACGACCGGGTGGGAGGGAGTCGCGGGCGAAAGCACGACGGCTGCGGAGTCGGACGCAGGGGGTGATCTCTTCGAGGGAGCGGTCCTCCACACGGTCGCCGGGGAGTGTCCCGAGGGTGCGACACTGTTCGTCTCCAACAGCATGCCGGTCCGTGACCTCGATCGGTTCGGCGAGCCGCGATCCACACCGCTTTACGTCCTCGGCAACCGGGGGGTGAGCGGCATCGACGGCGTCACCTCGACGGCGCTGGGTGCCGGCAGTGCCGCCGACGGCCCGCTCGTGCTCGTGATCGGCGATATCGCCTACTACCACGACATGAACGGGCTGCTCGCGCTCCGCCGGTGTGGCGTCGACGCGACGGTTGTCCTGATCAACAACGACGGCGGCGGGATCTTCCACAAACTCCCCGTCGAGTCGTTCGATCCACCGTTCACAGAGCAGTTCCGGACGCCACACGGCCTCGATTTCTCGCCGACGGGCGACCTCTACGGGTTCCCCGTCGACCAGTTTGTTGCGCTCGATCAGTTCCGGGAAGCCCTTGAAGCCGCTGTCGGGAGCGGCGACACACGCGTGCTCTCTGTTCGCCTCGACGCCGAGCGGAGTCATCGACGGCGGGAGGCGGTCCACGAGGCGGTCTGTCGGTCCCTGCCGTCCGGCGAGTGATGTGATACGGTCACCCGGCGCTGACCGGGCGGATCGCAACCCTGGTCAGCAGGGAGAGACCGAATGGGAACACCACGGCGAGTATGGCAAAAAACGCCTGGATGCTGACCAGGTCGACGCCCAGCCAGACTATCGTGAGCGGCAGCAACACCGACCAGATCCCGAACACGGCGATGCCCACCTCGGGGACGCTCTGGAGGAACGCGATCACCAGAATCGCACACATTGCGACCGTGAGGTTGACTGCGATGGGAAACTGTGGCACCAGCGCTCCGAACAGCAACACCGGGTAGACGACAAAGGTAGCACAGAGCAGAATCAGCGACCGCTGGTCGACGAACATCCGGCCGTGGCGGTACCGGTCGCCGCCCCTGTTGACCGCGAACGACGCATCCGTGTTCCAGGCCTGCCAGTCGCCGGTGCCCTCGGCCGGATCGGAGTCTGTACCCCTGTTTCCCTCGTACCAGGAGTTGCCACGACCCTGGGTCTTACGTCCGTTTCCTCCGTTGTGACTCACCGTCCCACCGCCTTCCGCCGTTCCGGTCGTCGCTCCGGCCCTCCCCGTTCTGGACTCGGTCTCCGCTGATGCCGATTCTCTGCGGGGGCCGCCGGGCCGATCGTTTCCTGGTTCTGCTGAGTCACTCCCGGTGTCGGATGGCGATGTCTCGGCCTCGAGGAACGCTTCGTGGCCGAGCCTATCATAGCGGGTCCGTTCGTTCTCGTCGGTGAGGACTTCCTTCGCTTCGATCAGCCGTCTGGTTCGCTCGCCTGCGTCCTCGTCGTCGCTGACGTCGGGGTGGATCTCTTTGAGTCTCTCCCGGTAGGCCCGCTCTATCTCGTCCTCGGAGGCGTCCGGCGCGACGCCCAGCAACTCGTAGTAGCTCTCTGCCACGGCTGACCGTTGTGACTCTGTATGGGTGATTCGAACGTAAATCTGTATCGGCCCCGCTCGCAGTGATTTTTTCCGGGACTCCCCGAAATGTGGGTACAGCCCTGGGTCCGAGGCAGGCGATTTTTGTCTGCGCGACACGAACGGGTGGAGAGAGACAGCGTGCAGTATCGACAGCTCCTGTACAGTTCCCGCGGGACCGCCCGCAGACGCCGGGGTGGACCGGCGTGAGACGCCTCCTGTTCGTGGGGTTGCTTCTCCTGCTCGCGGGCTGTGCTGCTCCCCACGCCGAGGAGACGGGCCTCGAGCCGACGGTCGGCGAGGTCGACGGCGTCACCCACAACCAGAGCATTGACGTCACGGCCGAGGACGGGTTCACCGAGCAAGAGCTGGATCTGCTCGTCAAGCGGTCCATGGCCCGCATCGAGGTCCTGCGGGAGTTGCCGTTCGAACGGCTGGTCGATGTGGAGGTGCTCAGCCGCGAGGAGTACCGCGACCGGCGCCGGAACCGGTCGGTCGAGGAGACGCGACGACAGTGGGAGAATCAGGTCTGGGAGGGGCTGTTCATCGTCGGCGAGGACCGCGACGTGACGGCGGTCCGCGACCAGACGTTCGGCGAGTCCGTCCAGGGGTTCTACCTGCCCGGCCGCGGCCGGATCGTCATCGTGAGCGACTCGGAGACACCGACCGTCGACAAGCGGACGCTCGTTCACGAGCTCGTCCACGCGCTCCAGGATCAGCAGTTCGGCCTGCGAGACCGGCCGCCAACCCAGGACGGGCAGATGGCCCGCAACGGCGTCGTCGAGGGGGAAGCATCACTGCTCCCCCGGCTGTACCTGGACCGGTGTGACGACGAGTGGACCTGCGTCCGACCGGAAACGGAGGACAGCGGCGGCGAGGTAGATCCCGGGCTGTTCCAGGTCGTCATCTACCCCTACACCCAGGGACCCATGTTCGTCGAGACGATCCAGGCCCGGGACGGCTGGGAGGGTGTCGACGGCCTGCACGAGACGCTGCCCGAGAGCACCGAGCAGGTGATCCACCCCGAGAAGTACCCCGACGAGGACCCGATAGCGGTGAACGTCACCGACCGCTCCTCTGCGGAGTGGTCGCGCATCGACCACGACCCCGACGGCGAGCGGCTCGGCGAGGCCGCCGTCTTCTCGATGCTGGCCGTCAACGAGGTCATCGAGGCGGGCTCCCGGGAGTACCGCCATCCTGCCTCTGCGGGCTGGGGTGGCGACGAACTCGTCCCCTACCGGGGCGACGACGGGTTCGGCTACGTCTGGGAGCTCGCGTGGGACACCGAGGAGGACGCAGCCGCCTTCCACGACGCCTACCGCGACCTCCTGTCGAGCCACGACGCCGAACAGGTCGGCGAGAATCGCTACGTCATCTCCGACGGCCCCTTCGAGGACGCGTTCCGGGTCACCCGGGATGGCCACACCGTCCGGGTCGTCAACGCTCCCACGCCCGACCAGCTCCGGGAAATACACGGCGGCTAACCGCTCCACAGGGCGCGCACAGGAGCAAAAGCGCCTTACAACGCAATCTTTTCTTGTGGACCGATCAAAGCCGGTGTATGAGCCAGTTCAACATCGTGCCGCCGGAGGCTATCGCGTCGGGCGACGCCACGGACGCCTACTTCGACCGGACCGTGGAGTCACTGGAGCACGCGGAGAAGAACCCGACTGTCGTCGCCGAGGTGACTGCATCACAGTTTCCCTCGGGTGAGTTCCACCTGTTTGCGGGCCTCAAAGACGCCGCCCACCTGCTGTCTGGCCGCGGTATCGACGCCGACGCGCTCCGCGAGGGGCAGCTGTTCGACGGCGGTCCGGTGGTGCGGATCGAGGGGTCGTACCTGGAGTTCTGCCGGCTCGAAACCGCGCTCCTGGGCTTTCTCTCCCACGCGACAGGGGTCGCAACGGCCGCGCTCGAGGCCCGCCGGGCCGCTCCCGACTCACTGGTACTGTCTTTCGGTACCCGCCACGTCCACCCCTCGATCGCCGGTATGGTCGAGCGAAGCGCCCTGATCGGCGGCCTCGACGGCATCTCGAACGTCGCCGCCGGCGGCGTGATCGGCCGCGAGGCAGGCGGAACGATGCCACACGCGCTGCTCGTCTGCTTTGGCGAAGGCAATCAGGAAGCAGCCTGGCAGGCGTTCGACGAGGCCGTCGACCCCAACGTCCCCCGTGTCGCTCTCTGTGACACCTACAGCGACGAGGTCGACGAGGCGATCCGGGCCGCCGAGGCGGTTCCAAACCTCGACAGCGTCCGGATCGACACCACCTCCTCCAGGCGGGGGGACTTCCGCCAGATCCTCAGAGAGATCCGGTGGGAACTCGACGCGCGGGGCCACGAGGACGTCGACATCTTCGCCAGCGGCGGCATCGATCCGGCGGCGATCCGCGAACTCCGCGACGTCGCAGACGGCTTCGGCGTCGGCTCGCACGTCAGCAACGCGGACCCGCTGGATTTCGCGCTGGACATCGTCACGGTCGAAGGCAGGCCCGCAGCGAAGCGGGGGAAACTCGGCGGCGCAAAGCAGGTGTACCGGACGCCGGAGGGCGGCCACCACGTCGGCCTCGCGGACCGCGACGGACCGGCTGGTGGTGACCCGCTGCTGGAGCCGCTGATCCGCGACGGCGAACTCGTCAGGACGTTCGACATCGACGACGGGGCGGAGCGCGCGGCGGCGGACGCAGAACTGGTCGGGTTTGGCGCCGAAAACTAAAGGACGGAAACACAAGAGCCTTGTCGACGGGATAGAAAGTATCACCAATGTTCGACCGCCTCCGGAGCCGGGCAGAACGCTTCTACGAGCGGGTCCTGAAGGCGGAACTGACCGAGACACCGACCCACGTTGCCGTTATCCAGGACGGGAACCGGCGGTACGCGAGCGAGCAGGGGGCCGACGCGACTGAGGGACACCGCGCCGGCGCGGAGACGACCGAGGCGCTTCTGGACTGGTGTGACGAACTCGGCATCGAGGAAGTGACCCTCTATACGTTCTCGACGGAGAACTTCCAGCGGCCGGCCGAGGAGCGGGAGGCGCTGTTCGACCTGATCGAGGAGAAACTCCGGGAGTTCGCCGACGCGGACCGCGTCCACGAGAGTGAGGTCCACATCCGGGCAATCGGCGAACTCGACCGCCTGCCCCAGCGGGTCCGGGACGCGGTCGCCTACGCCACCGAGCGCACCGCGGAGTACGACGAACTCAAACTCAACGTGGCCCTCGCGTACGGCGGCCGTGCGGAACTGCTCGAGGCCACCCGAACCATCGCCCGCGAGGTTGCCGAGGGGGAACGCGATCCTGCCTCGGTCGACGTCGCGGCCGTCGAGGAGGCGCTGGACGAGGGGCCGACGCACGACGTCGACCTCATCGTTCGCAGCGGCGGCGACGAGCGGACCTCGAACTTCCTCCCCTGGCAGGCCAACGGCAACGAGGCAGCTGTCTGCTTCTCGGCCCCCTACTGGCCGGAGTTCCGGAAGATCGATTTCCTCCGGAGCATCCGCACATACGAGAACAGGGAGGAGTCCCGGCGCCGGGGCCGGACCCGGCGCGCCAGGGCGGTCGTCCGGGCGCTCGGCGGGGCTGCTGACTCGGCTGCCGGCGTGCACTTCCAGCGGACGCCGGGCAGGACAGAGAGCAACAAAGAGACCGAAGAACCGCCGTCGGACCGCACCGAGGCAGATCCAGCGGACTAATACGGACAACTGGGGTGTGTGAATTGTGTCGTTACGTCTCCCGCTTGCACCCACCCTTGAAGGGGATGGCTTCCGCTCCTACCGCTGTCAGTCGCTGGCGCGTCCTCGACCACAGGATCAGTTACAACCCCAACCTGGGCAACCACGTGCCGGGCCGCACTCGGATCTACTGGCCCGGCTCCGCTGGTTTGCCGTCGCGGGAGACCAGCCAGACCACAGCGGGCGCGACGAGTAACCAGAAGGCGCCGACAGCGAGAAACGCCGGGTTGCTGGTGCCCACGCCGGTTCCGACGGCCGCCAGCCCGACGAAGACCGCAAGCGCGACGAGGATCTGGTGGAACCGACCGAGTCTGGCGAACCAGAGGACGTACTTCTCCATAGCCACCCCCTGGGCCGGGGCCCGGGTAGTAGTTTCGAACGACGGCCTTGCAACGCCGGCGTCGTAGGAGTCCGTCACTCTGCACCCGTGAGGCCATCCGCAACGTCGTCCCCACTCATGATCTCCGGAATAACGACGATGTCGGCGCCAGCGCGTCGGGCAGTCGACTCGTAGATCTGTTCGCCGATACGGACGACGAGTTCCGCCTCCGGGGCAAGCTGGTTCGTGACGATCGCGATCTGGAGATTGGTGTTCGAGTTGTCTACAGCAGCGACAATGGAGCCTGCCTCGTCGACGTGGGCCCGCTCGAGTGTCGCCTCCTGGCGGGCGTCCCCGTCGACGACGAGGTGACCCTCGCGCTCGGCCTGTACGATGAAATTCTCGTCCCGTTCGACAACCACTA
>PXQK01000016.1 GCA_003022085.1 Halobacteriales archaeon QH_10_65_19
ACCGTCCACCGTGACGGGAATGTTGCTTCCGGGGTCGTTCGGAAATCGGAGATTTCCGTGATGACGAGAATCTCCGATTCTCGGACCAAATCGGCATAGCCGAGACTCCCACGGAGGAAACCCCGCGTTCACGCCGGGGAGGATGTCATCAGTCGCCGCTCACTTTCTCCTCGATATCGCTCACGATGTCGGGGTTGCGGAGGGTGCTAGTGTTGCCGAGTTCGTCGCCGTTGGCAATGTCCTCGAGCAGGCGGCGCATGATCTTGCCCGACCGCGTCTTGGGCAGTTCGGGAGTGAAGATGACCGCTTCAGGGTGGGCGATCGGGCCGATTGCCTCCTCGACAGCGGTGATGATCTCGTCGCGGAACGCCTCTGTCTCCTCCTGCCCCTCTTCGGTTATAGCGTAGGCGTAGACGGCTTCGCCTTTCATCTCGTGGTCGCCGCCGACGACGGCAGCCTCGGCGACGCCCTTGACGCCGACAATGGCCGACTCGATCTCCATTGTACCCAGGCGGTGGCCGGAGACGTTCAACACGTCGTCGACGCGGCCCAGCACGGTGATGTAGCCGTCGTCGTCGATCTTGGCGCCGTCCTCGGGGAAGTAGACCCACTGGTCCCGATCCGGGATGGAGTACTCGTCCCAGTACTCATCGATGAAGCGCTCGTCGTTCTTATAAAGGGTGCGGAGCATCCCCGGCCAGGGCCTGTTGACGACCAGATAGCCGGCCCGACCCGCTCCGACGGGATCACCACTGGTGTCGACGACGTCGGCACTGATGCCGGGGAGGGTGGTGATCATCATGCCGCCAGTTTCGGTCTGCCACCAGGTGTCGACCACGGCGCACTGTTCGTTGCCGATGTGTTTGTAGTACCACTTCCAGGCCCGCGGGTTGATCGGTTCGCCGACGGTCCCGAGCAGACGCAGGCTCGACAGATCGTGCCTCTCGGGATACTCCGGCCCCCACTTCATGAACGCCCGGATGGCCGTGGGCGCAGTGTACAGCTGGGTGACGTCGTAGTCGTCGACGATCTGCCAGAGGCGATCCTTGTCGGGGTAGTCGGGCGTGCCCTCGTACATGACCGACGTGGTACCCAGTGCAAGGGGGCCGTACACGATGTAGGAGTGACCGGTGATCCAGCCGATGTCGGCCGAGCACCAGTAGGTGTCCTCGGGTTCGACGTCCAGCACCGCGTGGCTGGTCCAGGCTGTGTAGGCCAGATACCCGCCAGTGGTGTGTTTGACGCCTTTGGGCTTGCCGGTCGTCCCCGAGGTGTACATCAGGAACAGCATGTCCTCGGCGTCGCGCGTGACCGGTTCGACGGTCGCCCCCTCCTGTGCGGCGACGAGTTCGTCGTAGTCGCGCTCCTCGTCGCCGAGTTCGGTGTCGGCGTCGTCGCCCAGGCGGTCGACGACGATTGTCGTCACGTCGCCATCGACCTGTGCGCGGCCGTCGCGGGCTTTCGAGAGGTGGTCAAGCGGGTCGCCACGGCGGTAGTAGCCGTCGACCGTGATCAGATGCTCTGAGTCGGAGGCGTTCATGCGCTCGGCGAGCGCGTCAGCCGAGAAGCCGGCGAAGACAACGGCGTGTGGCGCGCCGATGCGGGCACAGGCGAGCATCGCAATCGGAAGTTCGGGGATCATCGGCATGTACATCGCCACTACGTCGTCTTCGCCAACGCCGTTGTCCCGGAGTGCGGCGGCGAACTCGTTGACCTCGCGGTGGAGTTCCTCGTAGGTGTAACTCCGCGTCTCGCCGAGTTCGCCGATCCACTCGATTGCGGGTTCGTCGCCGCGGTCGTCGAGATGGCGGTCGAGGCAGTTGGTCGAGGCGTTGAGTTCGCCCCCGACGAACCACTCGTAGAAGGGTTCGTCCTCGTTGTCGAGTATCTGATCGTAGTCGGTATCCCAGTCCAGCAGGTCCGCAGCGCGCTCCCACGCATCCGGCCAGTTCTCCTCGAACTCGTCGTAGACCGCCGGGTCAGTGACGTTTGCCTGCTCGACGAACGACTCGGGTGGCTCGAACTCGTCCTGTTCCTCGAGTCGGGCCTCCAGTTGCACGTCTGGTTCGTCTGTCATACGGTCTCCAATTCTCACACGTCCGTATTAAACGTCAATATACAGTCTACATTTCTGATAGGTATAGATATACACACCAATCCGCAGACGCAAACTGCTGGTACAGGAGTTACCAAGTGGGGATTCCGACGAGCGTAGCAGATCGAAACCCGATGTCGGAGCACCCGCGAACGCCCCTGCCCTCGGGCACCACTCCGTCGGTTCCAGGGGGTGTGACGGACTGTCCGGAGCTACTCCTCGTCGATCTCCCGGGCGTCCACAACGAGGACGGGAACGTGCGTCGACCGGAGCGTCCGCTCGGTGACGCTGCCAAGCAGGGCCCGTCGGACGCCCGACCGCCCGTGGCTCCCCATCACGATCAGGTCGATATCGTTGTCCTCGGCGTAGTCGGCGATCGTATCGTGGGGCTGGCCGCCCCTGTGGCGCTCGACAGCGTTGAGCCCGTGCTCCCCGGCGAGATCAGCAACGTAGCCGGTCGCCGCCTCGGCTTTCTCCTGCAGCTCGCTCATACCGTCGAAGTTCCCCTGTCTGACCCGGTCGACCTGTTCGGTCCCGAGGCTGTACGCGATGGCGTCGGTGTCGGCGACATACAGCGCGTGTATCTCTGCACCGTACGTTTCTCCGAGGTTGACCGCGTGAATGACCGCTGACTCGGCGACGTTGCTTCCGTCGGTTGGCACGAGTATGCGTTCGTACATGAGCGTCTCCTGTAGCCGTTGACAGGGTCTCCACGGTGGTCAGTTTATCCCTCGTTACGCCCGTCGACTGTGGAGCGCCGCGTGTTGTCGCCCGATGTTGATTGTTGTCAGCTACCAACGGCTGGCCGTTGGCTTGTCGGTGGACTCCCGTTCTGCCGACACGTACCGGGTGGTATCAGGAGCCACCCGAAGTCGTACCCGGCAGGCCGCGTCACCCGAGCAGGCGCTTGATCGGCCGGAACGGGAGGAAGACGTACTCCTCGTGTGGGTCGTAGTTGATGAACGAGAGGCTGTTGGTCATCACGGAGACGCTGGAACCGGCCATCGCGAGGCCGGCGAGCGCCGGGTTCAGGAGACCCAGCGAGGCGACCGGGATCAGTGTCGCGTTGTAGGCCAGCGCCCAGAAGAGGTTCTGGTGGACCTTCTCGATGGTCGCCTCGGAGATGTACAGCACTTTCAGGGCGTCTGCCGGATCGTCGCGCATCAGCGTCACGTCGGCGCTCTCGATTGCGACGTCCGTCCCGCTCCCGATGGCTGCGCCGACGTGGGCGGTTGTGAGTGCGGGCGCGTCGTTGACGCCGTCACCGACCATCATCGCCCGCGTGTCGTCGGACTGGATCGAGTTAACTGCCGCTGCCTTGTCCTCGGGTAACACCTCCGCGTACACGTTCTCGGGGTCGATTCCGACCGCGTCGGCGACGGCGCAGGCCGTCCGCTCGTTGTCGCCGGTGAGCATAACCACATCCAGGCCGTGCTCCCGGAGCGTGGCCACCGTGGTCTTCGCACTCTCCCGGACCCGGTCCGCGGTCGCTAGCACGCCCGCGAGCTGGCCGTCGATGGCGACGAGCATCGCTGTCTTGCCCTCGCGTTCGAGCCGTTCCAACGTCGCCTTCGCGGGCGAGGGGTCGACGCCCGCGTCCCACAACAGTTTCCGGTTCCCGACCAGCGCCTCGCGGTCATCGACCGTCGCACGGACGCCGTGACCGGGGACGTTCTCGAACGACGCCGGCTCCGGGAGGTCGAGGTCCCGCTCGTGAGCACCGTCGACGATGGCCGCCGCGAGCGGGTGTTCGCTGCCGCTCTCGGCAGCCGCTGCGACGCCGAGCAGGTCCGCGGTATCGGTTCCGGGGCTGACCAGTGTGCCGCCGTCAGGTTCGGCGGCACCATGACCCCGGGCATCCCCGGTCCCGTCGCCGCCGTCCGTCGCCGCGGGGTCGTCGAACTCGGTCGCGGGAACCACGTCGGTCAGCTCCATCTCCCCGTGCGTGAGTGTCCCCGTTTTGTCGAACACCACAGTATCGACCCCGCGGGCGCGTTCGAGGATGTCTGCGCCCTTGAACAGGACGCCGTTGCGCGCGCTGATTGTCGAGCCGACCATTGTCGCGGCCGGTGTCGCCAGCCCCAGCGCACAGGGACAGGCGATCAGCAGCGCGCTGGCGAGGACGATCACCGAGAACTCGAACACCGGCACGCCCCCGACGACGGCGACCTCGGGTCCGCCGCGGACCGGCTCCCAGAGCGGCAGCCAGTCGACGAAGCCAGCGAGGGTTTCGGGGAACAACCCCCACAGCACGGCCCAGACGACCGCGTTGACGATCACCGCCGGGACGAAGTACGCCGACACTGTGTCGACGAGACGCTGAACGTCCGGCTGTCTCGCCTGTGCTTCCTTGACACGCTTGACGATCTGCTGGATTGCAGTGTCGGAGCCGACTTTGGTCGCCTCGACGAGCAACACGCCGTTCTCGTTGATGGTCGAACCGACGACCTCGTCGCCCTCGCGCTTCTCGACGGGGACGGATTCGCCGGTTACCATCGACTCGTCGACGGCGCTCTCGCCCTCGATCACGACGCCGTCGGTCGGGATCTTCTCGCCGGGCCGTACCTTCAGCAGGTCGCCGACCTCGACCTCCTCCAGCGGGACGGTCAGTTCCTCGCCGTCCTCGACGACGGTCGCCTCTTCGGCTTCCATCTCAAGCAGTTCACGCAGTGCGTCGCCGGCGCGGGCTTTCGACCGTATCTCGAGCCAGTTGCCGACGGTGATGAACCACAGAATGAACGCTACGGCCTCGAAGTAGAGCCCGCCGCCGGGGATCAGCCCCACGACGACGACCGTGCTGTAGACGTAGCCGGCAGTGGTGCCGGTCGCGACCAGCGTGTCCATATTCGCCTGCCGGTTGTTGACGGCCGCCCGGTAGGCCCCGCCGAGAAACTCCCGGCCCAGCGTCGCTATTAGCACCGTCGCGAGCGCGAACTCGATCCAGCCGAACCCGATCCCCAGCACGGTTTCGGGGAGCAACGCCGGGACGCCGGGAGCCATCTCGACCATCAGCAGGATGAACGGAACCGTGAACACGCCGCCGAACAGCACGAGCCGTCGCTGTTTCCGGAGGTCGCGCTCGACGGCACGCTCGCGCTCCTGGGTCATGTCGCTGTCCGTCTCCCGGACGGGATCGTACCCGGCGTCCTCGATGGCGTCGTAGACGGCGTCCACGTCGGTGACACAGGTCGCACACGACATCCCCGAGATTCCGATCTGCATCGACTGGGTGGCCATTGGTCTCCTCCTGACTAGGTGTACGTGCTGTTGTCTTATGCGGTTTGCTACTAACGTTCCAAAGTAAAATGCTCATCAAACCTTGCGATCCAAGGCGAAATTGCCTCTTGGACTCATCACGCTAGCGAGTCCCTCGCCACCGATTCGGCCCGCTGACGGACCTCCCGGACTGGCAGGCCGGTCTCACCGGCAACGCGCAGCACGTCGTCGTGTTCGGCACTGACGTCGAACACTTCCCCAGGGTCCTGGAAGCGTGCAACCTTCACGTCGACGTCAAAGGTTCGCCCATCGAGGTCGAGACGCACAGTTTCGATCGCCCTGTCGGCGACGAACCGGTGGCCGCTGCCGTGTTCCCGGACGCCGAGCGTGCCGGTCTCGGCCGCCAGCCTGCGGGCGACCCGCTCTGTGTCCTCTGGACTGACGATCACTTTCACCAGGTGGCCGGGCCGGGATTTCTTCATCGTGGTCGGCAGCACTGCCACGTCGAGGGCCCCCGCCGCGGTGAGGGTCTTCTGGAGGCTCCCCAGGACTTCGGGCGACGCGTCGTCGATGTTCGTCTCCAGCACCGTCACCGGGTCCTCCCGGAGCCCCCCTGTCCCCTCGCCGACCAGCGCCCGCAGGACGTTCGGATACTCCTCGAACGATCTGCTCCCGGCGCCGTACCCCGACCCGTCGACGTCGAGCGCCGGCAGCGAGTCGACCCCCTCGGCGACGTGTGTCAGGATCGCGGCGCCGGTGGGCGTCAGGAGTTCGTCCTCTACGGGGCCGCCGCGCACCGACCAGTCGGCCCGCTCGGCCAGTTCCACCACGGCGGGCGTCGGCACGGGGTAGACCCCGTGGCTCATCGACACCTCGCCCCCGCCCGTGGCGAGTGGCGTGGTCACGATCCGGTCGGGATCCAGATCCGCCAGGAGCAGCGCACAGCCGACGATATCCGCGATGGCGTCGTCTGCACCGACCTCGTGGAAGTGGGTGCTCGCAAGCGCAGTGCCGTGGACGCGTGCCTCAGCCTCGCCGAGCAGTTCGAAGACCCCCAGGGCGTCCCGCTCGACCGGCGCCACAAGCCCCATCGACTCGACGACCTCGATGACCTCCGCGTAGGATCGCTCCGGTCCGCTCCCCTCCGCGTGATCGTCAGAGTGCTCGTGATCGGTACCGTCAGACGGCTGTTCACTCCCGTCCTCCCGGTTCCCGACAAGAACGTCCACGGTAGTCGCGCTTATGCCACACCGCGTTGTCCCGGCAATCTCGTATCGGACGTCGAGTCGGTCCTCGACGGGATCGAGGGCCGATCGGTCGGCGCCAGCAGCGAGCAACGCCCCGAGGAGCATGTCTCCGCTCGCGCCCATGCGGCCGTCGAAGGCGAGTGTGCTCATAGTTGGCCTCCGTGGGGACGGGACAATACACTGTCGGACGTGAGTTCAACATGATTACTCGGACTGACCTGATGCGGTCGTTCAGAATCGCCATGAAGCAGGACCGGTTCGAGAACATCGACCGCTCGGTCCGCTCGGAAACTGGATAGAAGACGTCGACGGCTTCGGCCCACCGTACCGGCCGGGGGACGCGAGGAGAGGGAGCTACGAGGCCTCTGTGGCGTTCTGCTTGCGGGTGACGTAGCCCGCGATGCGGTTGCGGACGCTCTTGGACTCGATGTTTGTCAGCTCCTGGACGAGCTCCTTGTTGTGCTCGAAGTCGGGGCCCCAGGCGTCGGGGTATCGCTCCATGAGGATGCGGCCGGTTTTCTTGACGTAGGCAGGTTTGATGGCCATCGTGCTCGCACGTAGCCGGGTATCCCTCTAAAATGATTCGACTCGGACCCACTCCCGCGGACCGCGCGGTATTTTGTGCCTGGAGCCAAAGGTGCTGACGTTCATGACCGAACTGCTGTACCTTCCCGACTCGGACGGAACAACGTCGTTCACGTCGACGGTGACCGAGGCCACGCCGGAGTATTTCGTGCTCGATGGGACGTACTTCTACCCGGAGGGCGGAGGGCAACCCGCCGACAGGGGCACGATCGAGTGGGAGGGAGGTCGGGCGACCGTCGGCGACGTCCGGAAGGACCACGGCGACGTCCATCACGTGATCGAGTCCCTGGACGGGGAACTCCCCGAGGAAGGGGAGACAGCCGAGGGACGTGTCGACGCCGGTCGGCGTGAGCGCCTCAGTCGGATGCACACCGCCCAGCACGTCGTCTCCAGGGTCGTCCTCGACGAGTACGGCGCCACAACCGCGGGCAACCAGATCCACGCCGACCGGTCACGGATCGACTTCGAGCCGGCCTCGTTCGACGAGGACGACGTGGCCCGCATCGAGCGTCTCGCGAACGACGCCGTCGACCAGGATCTCGCCGTGAGCAAGGAGAACCGCCCGAGGGACCGGGTCGAGCGCGAGGTCGACAAGGGGCGGGCCCTGCTCGACCTGATCCCGGACTCGGTCGATCCGCTCAGAGTCGTCGAGATAGACGGCTTCGACATGTGTCCCTGTGGCGGGACCCACGTCGACCGCCTCGGCGAGATCGGGGGCGTCCGGATAACGGACCGAACGTCCAAGGGAGGCCAGGTGGAGCGCATCGAGTTTACACTCAACTAATCGGTAGCGCGGAGTCCCCTTCCTCACGGAACGAGCGAAGCGAGTGAGTAGGGAGGGGAGGAGCGCGTGCGAACCTTTACAACCGCCCGCACCGACTCTCTGACTGTCCATGACGGGCCACAGACAGTCCGTGAGGGCTGG
>PXQK01000017.1 GCA_003022085.1 Halobacteriales archaeon QH_10_65_19
GGGGCAGGTCGCTCGATCTATCCCGGGCGAAGCAAGGACCGCAACGCAGTGAGGACCGCAGCGAGCCCCGGATGGTGAGCCGAGCAACGCGAGGCGAACAACGTCGAGCGACCTGGGGCTTTCCCTTCCACACACCTGCTGTTTAACGGTCATGTCGAGTTCCTCAAAAGCTTCCCTGAGTTACTAACGCCGAGGTTTCCACACGCTTGGGATCGGGCGGTCCGACACCACCGGTGGCAAGATTTCCCTGACGGGTACTCCGGGATTCTCTCGCTGTATCAAGACTCGAGTCGTACGCGTATTCTGGATTTTAGAACAGTCCCGAGATGGTGCCGTCGGGGTCGATATCCATGTTCGCGGCAGCGGGCTCCTCGGGCAGGCCGGGGAGCGTGAGAACGTCGCCGGTGAGAACGACGAGGAAGCCGGCGCCAGCGGAGGGGTAGACCTCGGCGATCTCGAGTTCCCACCCTTCTGGTGCACCCTTGAGGCTCGGGTCGTCGCTCAGCGAGTGGAACGTCTTCGACATGACGATCGGGACGTCGTCGAAGCCCAGGTTGGTCAGCCGTTCGATGTCGTCCTCGGCGTCGCCCTGGTACTGGACCCGCTCGGCGCCGTAGATCTCGGTCGCGATCGTCTCGATTTTCTCCTTGATCGGGACGTCGAGGTCGTACAGCGGCTCGAAGTCGGAGTCGGCCTCGCTCGCGTCGACGACCTTCTCCGCGAGGTCGACACCGCCCTCGCCGCCGTCGCTGAAGACGTTGGACTCGGCCGCCCGGACGCCCAGCTCCTCCTGGCAGTGCTCGACGACCGCGTTCACCTCGGCGTCGGTGTCGTCGGGGAAGCGGTTGACCGAGACGACCACCGGCACACCGAACTTCTGGAGGTTCCGCACGTGTCTGTCGAGGTTCTCGAACCCGCGCTGGACGGCCGCGACGTCTTCGCCCGCCAGTTCGTCCATGTTGACGGGCCACATATCCTTGCCGTGGTACTTGAGTGCCCGGACCGACGCGACGAGCGTGACTGCGTCGGGTGACATATCCCCGAACCGGCAGACGACGTTCATGAACTTCTCGGCCCCGAGGTCGGAGCCGAAGCCGGCCTCGGTGACGAGGTACTCGGAGAGGTGTGCCGCGACGTCGTCGGCGATCAGGGAGTTGGTCCCGTGGGCGATGTTGGCGAACGGGCCGCCGTGGACGAACGCGGGCGTCCCTTCCAGCGTCTGGACGACGTTGGGTTTGAGCGCGTCACGAAGCAGGATCGTCACCGCCCCTGTCGCGTCGATGTCGTCGACAGTAACCGGATCGCCGTCCCTGTCGTAGGCCACGATGATGCGGCCTACCCGCTCTTTGAGGTCCTGCAGGCTGTCAGCCAGACAGAGCACGGCCATCAGCTCGGAGGCGGCCGTGAGGATGAACCCGTCCTCCCGCGGGACGCCGGTGACGTCGCCGCCGAGGCCGATCACCGTCTCGCGGAGGACGCGGTCGTTCATGTCGATCGCGCGGGGCCAGTTGACCCAGTTCACCGCGACCTCGAGGTTGTTGTGCTGCTTGATGTGGTTGTCGAGCATCGTGGAGATGAGGTTGTGCGCGGAGGTGAGCGCGTGGAGGTCGCCGGTGAAGTGGAGGTTGATGTCCTCCATCGGGAGGACCTGTGAGTACCCCCCGCCGGCCGCGCCGCCCTTGACGCCGAACACCGGCCCGAGCGACGGCTCGCGGATCGCGATCAGGGCGTCTTTCCCGATCGTGTTGAACGCCTGCCCGAGGCCGACTGTCGTGACCGTCTTCCCCTCCCCGAGTGGTGTCGGCGTCATCCCCGTTACCAGTACGAGGTTGGCGTCCCTGTCGTGCTCCTCGCGGATCCGCCTGATCGCGTCGATCTTGACTTTCGCCTTGTGCTCGCCGTACAGGTCCAGGTCCCCCGACCCGAGCCCGATCGACTCCACGACGTCGCTGATGTGCTGTTTGTCGGCTGCCTCTGCAATTTCGTAGTCCGTCGGAAACCCGTTGGTGTCGTCTCCTGAAGACATCGTGAGTAGGTGTTCCCGTGATGTGCGTATCAAAGTTCGTTCACCTGTTGTTCTGCCAATACAACGTGGTCCATCGCGGCGGAATCCTCACCGCGAACCGGCCAACAGGCGCTGTCGCCGCCGCATCCTGCCGGCCGATCGGTGCTGCCGCCGCCTTATCCTGTCAAACTCGTGTCTGTTTGTGTTTCGCGCCGGCCGGGGCGTGACCGGGAGTGATCACCCGCGCGAGCGACACCGGGTCCAAACACCGCCGGGGTGGTGACGCGACACTGAGTCCAACACCACCGGGGTGGTGACCCTCCACGCACGCCCGCGAGCGGTGAGTCACCCGGGGAGTGACGACAATTTCAAATAGCTCTCAGGGGTAGTGCCCCGACATGGAGTACCACGAGGCGGTGAACCAGTTGGAACGGCTGCGACGGCTCAGGCCGAAACTCGGGACCGAGACGACCGCCGCGCTGCTGGCCCACCACGGGAGTCCACAGGAGGAGGTGACAGCCGTCCAGATCGCCGGCTCCAACGGCAAGGGGAGCACGGCCGGCCTGCTTGCCTCGATCTGCCGGGAGGCCGGGTTGACCGTCGGGCTGTACACCTCGCCGGACCTGAACGACCTTCGCGAGCGCATCCGTGTCGGCGGTCAGAAGATTCCGAAACACGCGGTCGCCGAGTTCGTCGAGGAGTCATGGCCCCACATCGTCGAACGGGCCGCCGAGAACGACGGGCCGACCTTCTTCGAGGCGATCACGGCCATGGCGTTCTGGCACTTCGGCCGGCAGGACGTCGACCTCGCGGTGCTCGAGGTCGGGATCGGCGGGCGCTACGACGCGACGAGCGTCGTCGACCCCGTCGCGGCGGCAGTCACGACGGTCTCGCTCGAACACACCGACATCCTCGGGGAGACCGTCGAGGAGATCGCCCGTGAGTCGGCGGGTCCGAAGCCCGACGTGACGGTCACAGAGGAGGAGATGGTCTCGATGACGGAGTCGCCGCTGTCGATTACGGGTGAGGACTGGGGCGTCGAAACGTACACGCCGTTGCTCGGGCGCCACCAGGCGATCAACGCGGGTATCGCGGCGACGCTCGCCCGGCAGGTCACCGGCGCGACAGAGCGCGACGTCGCCGCCGGGGTCCGGAACGTCAACTGGCCGGGGCGGTTCGAACTGATGGAGAAACGCCCCCCCGTGGTGCTGGACGGCGCCCACAACCCCGGCGCGTGCGAACGCCTCGCCGCCCTTGTCGACCGCTTCTCCTACGACGACCTCCACCTGGTGTTCGGCGCGATGCGCGACAAGGACCACGCCGGGATGTGCCAGGCGCTGCCGGCCGCAGCGACCGTCTATCTGGCCGAACCGGACGTCGCCCGCGCCCACGACACGGACACGCTCGCCGCGGTGTTCGAGCGCGAGACCGACGCGATGGTGGGGCAGGCGGCGTCGGTGCTCGGCGCGGTCGAGACGGCGCTCGGAGCCGCCGACCCCGACGACTTCGTCCTCGTGGCGGGGTCGCTGTACACGGTTGCGGAGGCCCGGGACCGCTGGACGCGGACGCCCGTCGCGACGCGGACGGACACGCTTGCGCGCGCGCGGTCAGTCATGGGAAGTGCCGACATCCCCGCCGACGAGCGTCGTCGACCCCGTCGCGGCGGCAGTCACGACGGTCTCGCTCGAACACACCGACATCCTCGGGGAGACCGTGCTGGAGGACCGGGACAGCGAGAACGGCTACCTCGCCGGGCAGCTCCGCCGGACGGTGGAGACCGGGGCCGCCGGCCCGGCCAGCAGTATCGGTGGGACTGGACGCGGCGCCGCGACGGGCGGATACCCCTGGCAGGACGGAACCGCGGTGATGGGCATCCTCAACGTCACGCCGGACTCGTTCCACGACGGTGGCGAGTACTTCGACAGCGAGATCGCGGTCGATCGCGCCAGAGAGATGGTCGAGGCAGGCGCAGACATCGTCGACGTCGGCGGCGAGTCGACGCGGCCGGGAGCCGATCCGGTGGCACCCGAGACCGAACGCGACCGCGTGATTCCGGTCGTCGAGTCCCTGGCGGCGCTCGACGCGATAGTCTCTATCGACACGCAGAAGCCGGCGGTGGCGCGGGCGGCACTCGATGCGGGCGCCGACATGGTGAACGACGTCACCGGCCTCGTCGACGCGGAGATGCGCCACCTCGTCGCCGAACGGGATGTCCCCGCGGTGGCCATGCACAGCCTCTCTGCTCCGGTGGACCCCGACCGCCGCTACGAGTACGACGACGTCGTCACCGACGTACTGGAGTCGCTCACGGAGCGTGTCCTGCTGGCCGAACGGGCAGGGATCGACCGGTCGAAGCTCGTCGTCGACCCGGGGCTGGGTTTCGGCAAGGCTGCCCACGAGAGCTTCGCGCTGCTCGACCGGCTCGGGGAGTTCCAGGCGCTCGGGACCCCGGTCATGGTCGGCCACTCACAGAAGTCGATGTTCGCGCCCGTCGCCGGGGACGACCGGCTCGCGCCGACAGTTGCGGCGACAGCGCTGGCCGTCGAGCGCGGCGCCGACATCGTCCGCGTCCACGACGTCCCGGAGAACGTCGCTGCCGTCGCAACGGCAGCACAGACCGGCGGGGAGTAGCTGGCTGCGCGCCCGCGGATGTGTTACTCGCCGTTGATATAACACGCGTCGCATACGTTGTGGAGAGCCCGTCCGGACCTGCCTGCGCTCGTTCCATCAGCAATCCATCAGTTATGGTGCTTTTTAATATCGGACAGTACACTGGTGGATACATGTGCACGCAACTGTGCCACGGACATAGTGGGCTCCCGAGCCCAGTACCGAACGACGAGGACGCACGCGGCAGGACGGTTGGTGGTTGGCGATGAGCAAGCGCGAACTCCCGTCGGACGCGCGAACGGTGGTTCTGGGCGCCGGGATCGTCGGCAACAGCCTGGTGTACCACCTCTCGCGGCTGGGACGCAACGACATCGTCCAGATCGACAAGGGACCGCTCCCAGACCCGGGCGGATCGACGGGACACGCGTCGAACTTCCTGATGCCCCTGGAGCACTCCAAGGAGATGGCGTTTCTCACCGACGACTCCATCGCCCAGTACGACGAGATGGACCAGTTCGCGCTCAGCGAGGGGATCGAGGTCGCGCGGACCGAAGAACGGCTGAAGGAGATGAAACGACAGGTCGCAAGCGCGAAGTCCTGGGGCCAGAAAGGCGAGATCATCGGCACAGAGCAGATAAAGGAGATGGTCCCGTTCATCAACGAGGACGTGATCAAGGGCGGGCTGTACCAGCCAAACGCAGGCACCTGTGATCCGCTGCGCGCCGGCGACATCATGCGCGAGCGGGCCGAAGAGAAGGCGAGCAACTACCAGATCTTCCCCAACACGGAGGTACTGGACCTGCTCGTCGAGGGCGGCGAGATCCACGCCGTCGAGACGGACCGCGGGACAATCGAGGCCGACGAGGTCGTCATCGCGGCGGGGCTCTGGAGCAACGAGCTCGCCAAGATGGCGGGGGTGCGCATCCCGCTGTCCCCGGCCGTCCACCAGCTGATCAGCGTCGGCCCGATCGAGCGGTTCGAGGAAAAAGAAGGCGAGATCGGCTACCCGATCGTCCGCGACGTCGACGCCCAGATGTACGAGCGGATGCACGGCAACGACCTGGAGGTCGGCTCCTACCAGCACCGGCCGATCATCTACGACGTCGACGAGATCCTCTCGATCGACGAGGCGCCGCTGTCGCCGACCCAGCCGCCGCTGACAGAGGACGCCTTCGAGCAGTCGATGCACGACGCGCTCGAGCTGATGCCGGAGATCCTCGACGACCCGAGCGCGGGCGTCCGCCACGAGATCGACGGCCTGCTGTCGGTGACCCCCGACGGGATGCCGTGTGTCGGCCCCATGGACGAGGTCGAGGGGCTCTGGTCCTGCGCTGCGATCTGGATCAAGGAGGCCCCGGCGTTCGGGAAGAACGTCGCCCAGTGGATGGTGCGGGGCTTCCCCGAGGTCGACCTGCACGCCTCGAACGTCAACCGGTTCAACCAGTACGGCACCTCCGACGAGTTCGTCAAGAACCGGGGTGCAGAGGGCTACGAGAAGATCTACGGCATCATCCACCCCTCCGAGCAGTGGCAGAGCTCCCGCGAGGTCCGGACCAGCCCCTTCTACAACCGCCAGCAGGAGCTCGACGCGCGCTTCTTCGAGGCCGGCGGCTGGGAGCGGCCCCGCTGGTACTGGTCGAACGAGGACCTGGTCCGGGAGTACCGGAACGACCTCCACGGCCTGATGCGCTCCGACGAGTGGGACTCGCGGTGGTGGTCGCCGATCATCCTCGGCGAGCACCTCCACATGCGCGACAAGGTCGCCATGGTCGGCGACATGGGCTTTGGGAAGTTCGACGTCTACGGCAGCGACGCAGTCGAGTTCATGGAGAAGATGCACGTCGGGCGCGCCGACGTCGACGTGGGCAAGACCGTCTACACGCCGGTGCTGGCCGAGAACGGTGGGTTCGTCTCGGACCTGACGTTCGCCCGGCTGGACGAGAACCACTACCGGATCATCACCGGCGGCGCGGTCGCCGGCAACGACCTCCAGTGGTACCGGAGCAACGCCCCCGACAGCGTCAGCGTGGTCGACAACTCCGAGGCGCTGTGTACGCTTGGCGTCTGGGGCCCCGACGCCCGCAACGTCGTCGATAGCGTCGCCGAGGAGGACATGTCCCACGAGGCGTTCCCGCCATACACTGCCCAGCACGTCACCATCGGCGAGGTCGACGCGTGGGCGATGCGGCTCTCCTACGTGGGCGAACTCGGCTGGGAGATCTACGCCCCCACGGGCCAGGGCCAGCGCCTCTGGGACACCATCGCAGAGGCAGGCGAGGAGTACGACATCCGTCCGGTCGGCATGGGCGTGTACGGCGCCACCGGCCGCATGGAGAAAGGCTACCGGCTGTTCGGCCACGAACTCGAGGTCGAGTACAACCCCTCGGAGGCCGGGCTGACCTTCCACGGCGTCAAGGACGCCGACTTCATCGGCAAGGAGGCCTACCAGGCGGCACTCAACGGTGACGACGCCGCGAAGCTGTGTACGCTGACCGTCGACGACCACACCTCCTCGACCGGCGAGCGCCGGTTCATGCTCGGCGAGGAGCCCATCCTCGACCAGGACGGGAACGTGCTGGTCGACGACGAGGGGCGGCGCTCCTACGTCACGAGCGCGGCGACGGGCCCGACCGTCGGGAAGCACATCCTGCTCGCGTACATTCCCTCGGAGCACGCCACCGAGGGCACCCAGCTCCAGGTCGAGTACTTCGGCGAGCAGTACCCGGTGACGATCGATGTCGTCGGCGCGCGGCCGCTGTTCGACCCGAACAACCAGCGGATCCGGAGCTGATCGGGCCCACCCCGATCACGTTCGGCGCGTATCACGCGCATCCGACCGAAAACCGTCAATCCAAAACACCTACGACACGAACGGATACACACTGACAATGGAAGTACTAGCTTGTTTGAAGCGGGTCCCGGAAACCGGGGCGAGAATCATACTGACAGACGACCAGCAGGAGATCGACACCACAAACCTCGGGTTCACGATGAGCCCACACGAGGAGTGTGCCGTCGAGGAGGCGGTCCAGATCATCGAGGAGCACGGCGGCAGCGCGACGGCACTGACCCTCGGCTCCGAGGAGGCCACAGAGCAGGTCAGGACCGCCATCGCCATGCAGACCGACGAGGGCGTGTTGCTCGAGACCGACGGCAGCGAGTGGAGCCCCCGGAACACCGCCAAGGCGATCGCGGAGTACGTCCGCGACCGTGAGGAGAGCGGCGACGGGTTCGACCTCCTCCTGTTGGGCAACGAGTCGGCCGACACAGGCAACTACCAGGTCGGCGTCCGGGTGGCAAAAGAGCTGGGCCTGCCGGTCGTGACCAGCATCAAGTCACTCGAGGTGTCCGACGACACGGTCGTCGCGGAGCGCGAGATCGCCCGCGGCTCGGAGGTGTACGAGCTCGACCTCCCGGCCGTCGTCGCAGTCAAGGAGGGGCTGAACGAGCCCCGGTACGCCTCGATGCGCGCCCGGATGCAGGCTCGCAGGCAGGAGGTCGAGACGATCACCCCCGAGCGCGCGGTCGAACCGGGGTTGGAGAAGATCCAGCTAGAAGCGCCCGAGAAAGACGAGGGCGAGGCAGAGATCCTCGGCGAGGGTCCCGAGGCGGTGCCGGAGATCATGCGCGTGCTCCAGGACGAACTGGAGGTGCTCTAGGATGGTGCTCGCGTTCGTCGAACACGACGCCGGCACGCCGGAGGACACCTCGCTGGAGACGCTCACGCTCGCCCGCGACGTCGCCGAGGCGTCCGGAGGCCCGCTCCACGCCGTCGCCTTCGGAGACGAGGGCGGCGCCGTGGCCGGGGCGGTCGGCGAGTACGGCGTTGAGGAGCTGCACGTCGTCGGCGGCGAGGGTGTGACCCCGTACGCCCCCGAGGCGTGGGGGAAAAGCGTCGGCCAGCTCGTTGCGGAACTGGATCCGAAGGCGGTCGTGGTCCCCGGCAGCGAGCGGGGCCACGAGGTGCTCGCACACGTCGCCGCCGAGCACGACCTGCCGATGGCCGCCAACTGTCTGGAGGTCACGGTCGGGGACGACTACGAGGTGACCCGCCAGCGCTGGGGCGGCACGCTGCTCGAGCACGCGCGGCTGTCCGGCGAGACGAAGCTGCTCTCGGCGGCGCCCAACGAGATCGGCGCCGAACCGGCCGCCGACCCGCCCGAGCCGGTTGTCCAGGAGTTCGCGCCGTCGCTTGCCGACGACGACGTCCGCGTCCGTATCGACCGCGTCGAGGAGTCCGACGAGGAGGGCATCCCCCTCGGCGAGGCCCGGGTCGTCGTCAGCGGCGGCCGGGGCGTCGGCAGCGCCGAGGACTTCGACAAGCTCGAGGAGCTCGCGGACCTGCTCGACGCCGCGATCGGCTCCTCGCGCGCCGCGGTCAACGAGGGCTGGCGGAGCCACGACGACCAGATCGGCCAGACCGGGACCAAGATCTCGCCGAAGCTGTATATCCCCTGTGGCATCAGTGGGGCCGTCCAGCACATGGTCGGCTGCAAGGGCGCCGAGAACATCCTCGCGATCAACACTGATCCCGAGGCCGCCATCATCGGCCACGGCGAGTATGCCGTTATCGGCGACCTCCACGAGGTCGTCCCTGAACTGAACGAGACGATCCGGGAAGAGACGGGCCAGTAGTCCGGGGCGGCCGCGACGCGTCAGTTCCGGGCACTCGTGTCTCCCCAGCGGTGCCGGAGGCGTCCGGACCGCGACAGCGGCGCGTATTTAAATGCCCGAATAGTTCCGCACGTACATTAATTACAATTTCGTTATAAGGTGTGTTCTATATGGGTATGGATAGCACGCTCCGTCACCTTGGCAGATTCCTCGACGAGTGGGATCGCCAGGAGGCGTCAGTCCGTGCCGTCGCAGTCGGTGACTGTGACGGCGCTGGGACGGGTGATGGGGTAAGCACAGAGGTAGAAATTTCGTTTCCGGTCGCGGCATCGGGTGGTCCCGACCGCGGGGTGACGGCCTGCACGCCGACTGTCGGCTCCGACGGGACGCTCGAACTCAGTCTCGCAACGGGGATTCCGATCACCCCACGCGAGCACGAGGCGGTCGAGATCGAGCCCGTCGACGCGTCGTTCGAGGGCGACGGCACAGTAACCGTCACCTTCTCGGGCACCATTACCGCCGGCGATGGGGTACCGTCGGGGGCCGACTCCCGGCCTGCCGGAGACGACAAGGGTACGACCGACGGCGGGGTGACAGACGACACACCGCCGTTCCGCAACCCGGAGCTCCTGGAGGAGGTCTACGAGTCCCACGAGACGTTCGCCGACATGGCGGAGGCGCTCGAGATGGACGTCACGGGCGAGACCGTCCGGCGGTACATGATCGACTACAACATCCACCAGCCGAACTCCTACAACCAGTCCGACGGTCCGACGGCGAGTGACGACGAGTTCGGCGACGAGGAGGCGATTGTCCTCTCGGACGGGATCGGCCTCCCGGACAGCGTCAGCGTCGAGGAACTCATCGGGACGGTCAACCGGTCGAACACGATCCACGAGGTCAAGGAGGACCTCGACATGGAACGCAAGGAGGCCCACGGGATGCTCAAGGAGCTGAACCTCGTCAGCGTCGTCATGGGCCGGCTGGCCAACGACGCCGGCCGCGAGATGCAACGCAAGGACATCGTCGAACACCTCCGGGAAGTCTCCCAGCAACGGTAGTATAAGCGACTCGAAGCCATAGCGGGTCGTAACGTCGTCACGACTCGGCCATGTCCGTCATCACCGAAGTCCGGTTCGCACACGACCGCGGTGCCCTCGCCTACACGCTCAACGAGCTTCCGGAGACGGACGTGCGGCTGATCCGCGAGACGAGTACCGAGCCCGAACAGAAGACGTACTTTCTCAGGTTCGGCTCGGACCGCACCGAGGCGATACAGACGGTGCTGGCCGAGGACCACACGGTGCGTTCGATCGAATCGGCCCCCGAATCCGACGACCAGGAGCTGTGGGGCGTCGAGTTCGCCGAGGACACCGAACTGCTGAACCCGCTGGTCACGAGCAAGGGCGGGTTTGTGCTCAACGCCCGGGGTGTGACAATGGCGAGTGGCTCCCGGGGATGGCACGAGTCCTGGCTGCTGCCCGACCAGGGGGCGATCCACCCTATCTGGCAGCGCGCACGCGAGGCCGGGTTCGAGTTCGAGCCGCTCCGGTTCAGACAGTCGGACGGAACACTCTCCGGGCAGCGGCTGACCGGGCGGCTCACCGAGGAACAGCTCACCGCGCTCACGCTGGCGTACGAACACGGCTACTTCACCGAGCCCCGGGAGACGGATCTAGAGGAGCTGGCGGGACTGCTCGACCTCTCGCCCTCGGCGGTCGCGGGCCGGCTCAAACGCGGGATGAAGCTGCTCATCGAAGAGACGTTCATCGGCTGTCGAAGCGGATACCACGACCCTTGAGGTCGGGGAGGAAGCCGACACTCGATGGTGCAAACCGCGCGCAATAACAAGTCTGACTCCCTACTATTATATATAGTTTTACGTATCTCTAAGCTCGTCATGAAGTATGGAGGTTGTTCGGAACATCCAAATCAAACTCAACGTTTCTGACGAGGACGACGAAGTCCTCGATGAGACGTTCGAGCAATTCCGTCAAGCGGCCCAACACGTCGCTGACCATGGATGGGATGACAACCCCTACGAAATCACGAACGCAAAGAATACACTCCACGACGAGACGTACTCTGACGTTCGTGAGAAACTCTCACTGCAATCCAGCCTCGTCCAATCCGCAAGAAACCTTGCCTCAACGGCCCTCGGAAACTGCAAAGACCGCATCATCAAGGAAGGTGAGAAAGCCAGCAAGCCCGAGTTCAAAGGCACGGTCGTCGCGTACAACGGTCGAACCATCACATACAACGACGACCACGTATCCCTCGCCACAACCGACAAACGAGTGACTGCGAAATACGTCACGCCCGTCAACGATGAGGGAACGCCGTTTGAAGACTACTGGACTGACGAGTGGGAGAAAACCGAAGCAACGCTCCACAAAAACGATGGCACGTACTACCTCCACGTTGCAGTGAAGAAAGACGTTGACCGCGATTATAGCGACGAAGAATACGAGAACGGAGTGGTTCTCGGTGTCGATTTGAACGTGGATGGATACGTGGCCGTCACCAGTACGGGAGCGTTCCTTGGCAACGCAGACTATGTTAACCACAAGCGCGACGAGTATGAACGTCGGCGGGGGAATCTGCAACAGACAGGCACTCGCTCGGCACATCTCACCATCAAGAGCATCGGCAGTCGGTTCGCCCGATGGAGTGCCGACTACCTCCACAGAGTGTCAAAAGCACTCGTCAGAGAAGCCGTTGAGAACGACTGTACGGCGATTGCATTCGAGAACCTGAAACACATCCGCGAGCGCATCTCGAACGCCTCAAAGTTTCAACAATGGGCGTTCCGTGAACTTCAGCGCCACGTCGAATACAAGGCCGAAGAATACGGTATCGACGTGGACGACGTTGCACCTGCATATACCAGCCAGCGGTGTAGCCATGGTGAGTGCGGGTTCACGCATGAGGATAATCGGAATGGTGATGAGTTCGAGTGCCTGAAGTGTGGAAAGCAGTTGCACAGCGATTATAACGCCGCTCGGAACGTCGGGTGGCGTCTTATTCAGCACTGGCTCAAGTCTGGTGCTGAACGGGCCAC
>PXQK01000018.1 GCA_003022085.1 Halobacteriales archaeon QH_10_65_19
GAGCATTCTCACCAGCGGAGTCGCGACTGCCCCAGAGGGGGTCGATTCCCGTCAGCTAACGATGGACGACGTGAAGTTCATCGGCGGAATTGAGTCGCTTAAGCCTGGGTCGGACGGCGACGAAGATGGCACGTGAGAAACGCAAAGCGAAGGACGAGCCGAGGGCGGCTGATAGGGTCGTGCGTGACTATTTTCAGGCCCACGTCCGGTGAGTGGGCTGAAATCCACGAATTGTAACTCCCTGGCGGTACAAAATCACGCACGACCCTGTGAGAGCCCGACAAGAACGGCGGTCGAGGTGAATGACGCCATCACCACCGAGTAGGCAGGGGTAGTTCACTGATCCGTCGGTCCGAGTGGTTCGACCAGGCCCATGGCCTTGTCGGTCGTCGCCATGCTCTCCTCGCGGTCGGCACTGCCCGTGACCGCCCGGATTGCGTCGACGTTCTCCGGCACGACGTCGGACTCCTGGTGGATCGCCTGGAACAGGTACAGGTCCGGGCCTTCGAGGGTGATCGACTCGCCCCAGATGCAGTTCTCCCACACGTCGGCGCGGGGACGGCCGCCGTCCCCGGCGAGCTCCCTGATCGCGCCAGCGCCGTCGAGACCGAGCCAGTCGGGGATGACGAACGTCCGGCGTTCGTTCTCCAGCAGCTCTCGTACTGCGTCCGCGCCGCTGTCGGGCGTCGAATCGAGCGTGACGTTGACGCTGTGCATGTGCATCAGGGTCGCGGGGACCTTCAGCCCGAGCGTGTCGATCGGGAGGTCGGGGAAGATCGTGTTCACGTCCGGGCCGTGGTGGGACGGTAACGACACGGGGTCGGGCAGGATGTCGTTGATCGGGCCGCGACCGCTCTGTGCGGGGTCCCCGCCACGGCGGACGAGCGTCGCTCGGACCCTCTCGATCCCGTATGCCTCCTTCAGCGGGGCGATCAGCCGCGAGAGCCCCGTCGTGTTACAGGAGACGACCCTGACCAGATCTGCATCCGCCACGCTGTCGAAGTTCGCACGGGCGTTGAAGCTCCTGTCGACGGCGTCGGCGTCCTCGCCGCCCTGGAGGAGCGCCGGTGTGTCGTGCTCGCGGTACATCGCGGCGTTCTCGGCGCCGGTCCCCGACGGACAGGCGTCAACGACGACGTCACTTTCTGCCACCAGCTCCTCAACGTCGCCCGCGAGATCGATTCCGGCCTCCGCGAACCGCGGCTTGCGCTCCTCGATGGCCGCATAGAGGTCGAAGCCCTTCTCCACGGCGGTGCTCGCCTCGAAGTTCGGTCGGGTCTTCGCGACGCCGACCACCGCCATGTCCGGCTGTGCGCGGACCGCGTCGGCGACCCGCTTGCCGATTGTCCCGTAGCCGTTGACGCCTACGCGTATCATGGCCGGGAGGTTCGCCCGGTCGGCGCTTATCGCTTGTGATTGTGTGGACGCATCCGCCGACTCGAGAATAATCGCACAGGACCCCGTCACCCCCTGGCCACCAACAGCCGTGAGATCGGACGAACCTTTTTGTATCAGTCCGGGACCAGAGCCCGTATGCTCTGATCACAGCCGCGGGGTGAGTAGCGGGAGCACGACACACCACCTCGCGTAGCGGCCGTGTCGTCTGTTCGCAAAACTGCAAGCCGCCAGGAAGCGCGGGGTATGCTTCGGGCAAAATCTGTGCGGGGAAACCTTTTGTCCGGCCGGATGTAATCCCGGGATATGAGCCCCGAACGGGCCATCCTCGAACGGGCGTTGGAGCGGGGCGAACGCAAGGGTGGCAATGTCGAGTTCAAAGAACGGCTCACGAAAGATCTCCATCTGGCAGACGGTCGGCTCGAGAGCCTGGCTGCTCAGCTCCGCCACCGCGTGCTGTCGGGTGACGGGAAAGCGATGTACGTGGTGGGAGTGACCGACAACGGCGGCATCGCAGGCATCTCTCCGGACGCGTTCTCGGAATCGATGGATGTCCTCTCGCTGCTCGCCGAGGAGGCGAGTACCCACATCGAGGACGTGGAAACGTGGGGCGTCGACAGCGAGGAGGTCCGTGACGGCGACGGTGGGCTCGTCGGTGTCGCGACGGTCAGGGAGGGGGCCGTAATGGAAGACGACGAACACATCGTGGTCGGAACGGCGGGCCACGTCGATCACGGGAAGTCCACGCTGGTGGGATCGCTCGTCACTGGTCAACCCGACGACGGCGAGGGCGGTACCCGCGGCTACCTCGACGTCCAGCCACACGAAATCGAACGCGGGCTCTCGGCGGACCTCTCCTACGGTGTGTACGGGTTCGACGAGGACGGTCCGATCAGAATGGAGAACCCGCACCGGAAGGGTGATCGCGCTCGCGTCGTCGAGGAGGCCGACCGTCTCGTCTCGTTTGTCGACACCGTCGGTCACGAGCCCTGGCTCCGGACAACGATCCGTGGGCTCGTCGGGCAGAAACTCGACTACGGGTTGCTGGTGGTCGCGGCGGACGACGGTCCGACCCGTACCGCGCGGGAACACCTCGGCATACTGCTCGCGACAGAACTCCCGACTATCGTGGCCATCACCAAGGCTGACCTCGTGGACGAAGAACGGACCGTCGAGGTGCAACACGAGGTCGAACGGCTGCTCCGGGACGTCGACAAGATCCCGCTCAGTGTCGAGAGACACGGCGTCGATGCGGCGGTCGACGAGATCAGCGAGACGGTCGTGCCGGTGATCACGACAAGCGCAGTCACACAGGAGGGGCTAGAGACGCTCGACGAACTGTTCGAGCGGCTGCCCAAAAACGGCGCGAGAGACAGTACCGGTCAGTTCCGGATGTACGTCGACCGGACGTACAACGTCACCGGCGTGGGGGCGGTCGCCTCCGGGACAATCAAGTCCGGGAGTGTCGAAGCCGGGGACGAACTCCTGCTCGGCCCGCTCGGGAACGGCGGGTTTCGCGAAGTGGAGGTCCGCAGCATCGAGATGCACTACCACCGGGTCGACGAGGCGTCCGCGGGCCGGATCGTCGGCATCGCGCTCAAGGGAGTCGACGAGGAGGAGATACGACGCGGCATGGCACTGCTCCCGCGTGACGTCGATCCGACACCGGTTCGCGAGTTCGAGGCCGAGGTGATGGTCCTCAACCACCCGACGAGAATCGGCGACGGCTACGAGCCGGTCGTTCACCTGGAGACGGTGAGCGAAGCCGCCGCGTTCTATCCGACCGACGGCCAGCTGCTGCCTGGGGACACCGGCCACGCGACTGTCCGGTTCAAGTTCCATCCGTACCTCGTAGACGAGGGCCAGCGGTTCGTCTTCCGGGAGGGGCGCAGCAAGGGTGTCGGAACTGTCACGTCGGTCCCGGGAAGCGACGGCTGATCCGGTTCTGTACCTAGCGGTGTTCGCCGGACTGTTCGACTGGTGATAGTCAGCCCCAGTCGCCTGTGTCGACTGTCCCGTACACCCCGTTCGACTCGGTAACCAGGCCGAACTGCCGGCTCCACCCGAGCAGTCGCCGGATCCTGGTATCGGGGTCGGGGCCGCCCCGTTCGCCCCGTCCGCGTTTGTGGATCTCGTCTGACTCTTCGAGATGTTCAACGAGTCGGTCTGCCGTCACCGGCGCGTGTGCCTCGACGGCATCGAGTACTTCCCTGGCACCCAGAACGCTGCGGGCGAACCGCGCGCCCAGTGCTCGCTCGTCGGCAGACCAGTCGAGCCGGTAGTACCCGTCGGCGTCACTTCCCACGAGTTCGAGCGCCTCGAAAAACCCCAGCCACTCCCGGGCCGTCGCGCGGTCCGACAGGGGTACCGACCGGGCGAGACGTGCACAGCAGTCGTCGGTCGCCGTCGGATCGAGCGGCACTGCGCGGTGGATCTCCCGCGTGTTGTCGAGCGACCGGGACGGTGGGAGGGGTTTGTACCGGATCATCAGAGGCCGAAACTCTCGGCGAGTATCTCCTCGGAGACCGAGCCGACGACGTGGGTTCCGCCACCCCGAACGTCGATTGTGACCTGTGCCGGGCCGAACGTCTCGACGGGCAGCTCCGAGAACTCCCAGTCGACCGAGTCGAACACCTCAACGAACGGCGATCCATGCTCCGCACTCGCGGTCGAGGCGACCTCGTCGAACCGGTCGAACGGCTCCTGGACCACCAGATGCACCCGGCTCCCGTACGCGATTGTGTCGTTCGTGCGTGCGAGTGCCGTCGCCTCGTCGTCGGCGACTGGTGCGACGGGTGCCGAGGCCGTCGCGCTGAGTATCTGCAGCGGGTCGTACCCGAGTTCCAGCAGCCGAAACGATGCCATCTCGGCCGCCCTGGATGCCGCCACGACGCTCCCGGTGATGCTTGCCGTCGAGAACGCCGGCAGGAACACGCCGCTCTCGGGTACGCCGGCCCGCTCTGCGACGTGGGAGGCGACGGCCTCGCCGGGAAGCGTCTCGGCCTCGACCGCGAGCACGGCGAAGTCGAACTCGTCCTGGTACCCGATTCGCTCGAAGACCTCCTCCTCGGCGACCAGCGCGCGGGCGGGGCCGCTGCCCAGCCCCTCGAACTCGTCGACGGCCAGTTCCCACCCACCCTTGCCGGCACACAGGAGCGCGAGCGCAGGATGGTCCGTCGACAGTTCGACGTGTGCCCGCGGCGTTCCGGCCACGACACCGGTTCGCGACCCGAGGGTCGCCAGGCCGGCCGTCTGAATCTCGGCAAGCAACAGCCCTGCCTCGGTGGCACCTGGCCGCTCGACGCCGAAATCGAGAACCGCAGAATCGCCTGCGAGTGAGTGGACGTCGATACCGAGTTCGGGAGCGAAGTCGATGGCCTCGTCGACGAGCTCCGTTGCCATCCGATTAAGACTCTCCATAGGTGGGAGTCGGGTAGCCACCGGTAAGAAAGCGGGGGCTTCGGTCTCATAGTGATTATTGTGACTGTGTACCGGGTCGATCACACGCAGTCGTGCGGTCGATCCCGTACCGACTCACAATAATCACTATCATACGGTCGTGCGGGGAACAACACGGTTAACAGCGCCGAAGCCAACACCTGTGTATGCGAACAGTGGACGCCGCCGGCCTCCCCATCGGCGACGATCATCCGCCGCGGATCATGGGTGTGTTGAACGTCAGCCAGGAGTCGCCGTACAAACCCTCCGTGTTCGACGACCCGGGCGAGGCCGCTGCGTACGTGGACGAGGAGCTGATTGACGAGGGTGCAGACATCGTCGATGTCGGGCTGGAGTCGGCGAACAAGCGCTTCGAGGTGCTCTCGGCGCAGGAGGAACTCGACAGGCTGGATACGGCTGTCAGGACAATCGAGAGCACGAGCGGGAACGCTGTGTTCTCGATCGAGACACGCTACCACGAGGTGGCGGCCGAGGCGCTGGAGCGGGGCTTCGATATGGTCAACGACATCTGCGGGTTCGCCGACCCGCGGATGCCGAGGGTCTGCCGGGACCACGGCGTCGCGGTCTGCAAGATGGCGAGTCCGCCGGATCTCGAGCGACCGGGCGCGATCGCCGATGTCGACGGGATCTACGCGGCGCTCACGCGGAACGGACTCACCGACAAGACGATCGTGGATCCTGCGTTCGGCGGCTGGACCGAGGAGAAAACGCTGGCTGATGACCGCGAGACGTTCCGTCGTCTTCGCGAGTTTCGTGCGCTCGACAGGCCGATTCTCGTGTCGATCAACCGGAAGAACTTCCTGCGGGAGATCGCCGGCTGCGAGACCGGAGAGGCGCTCCCAGTCTCGCTGGCCGCGACGTCGATGGCTGTCGAGCGGGGTGCACACGTCATCCGAACCCACGACGTGGAGGAAACGCGCGACGCCGCACTCGTGGGGTCGATCTTCGCCCGGAACCGGTTTCCGGACGCGAGGTGACCGGCTGTGAGCGGGCCAGCAGACCGCGGGATGACGTTCGAAACCTGGGAACCGGTGTACGAGCGGATCCTCGCGGAGTTCGGCTACGATCGGGCTGCCGACGAACTGGCGCGCGACCGGTTAGACTCACTGACCGAGGAGAACCCGGTAACCCCCATCGAGACGCCGGACTTCAGCGGGGAGGTCGTCGCGGTCGCCGGGGGCGCCGACCGACTCGCGGACGATCTGGACGCCGTAGACGAGGCCGACGCAGTGATCGCTGCCTCGGTCGCTGCCGATCGGCTCCGGGAGGCAGGGGTTGTCGTCGACTGCATGGTGACTGATCTCGACAAGAACCCGGACACTGCTCGCGAGTTGACGGCCGACGGAACGCCCGTGGCCGTTCACGCACACGGTGACAATATTTCCGCTGTCGAGGCGCACGTTCCGGAGTTCGATCACAGCGCGGTGCTCCCGACGACGCAGGCTGCCCCGGCCGGCACAGTCGCGAACTACGGCGGTTTCACTGACGGGGACAGGGCGGCGTTTCTCGCAGACGCCTTCGGCGCGGACCGGCTGGTCTTCCCCGGCTGGGCGTTCGACGATCCGGAGGTCACCGAGGAGAAGGCGCTGAAGCTCCGCTGGGCAGAACGGCTCCTGTACTGGCTCGAACGCCGCCGCGACGAGCGGTTCACGGTGCTGGACGGACGGCGGACTGCGATCGATACGGCTCCACTCCCTCTCTGATACGGACTGTTGTGGTTCGTTACGAGGGGGAGTCACCCGACTGCTCGGCGGGTGACGGTTCACCGGCTGCGGTCCGGATCGTCTCGTGGATGCCGATCACCAGCGCCGGAACCACGATCATGAACAGGTGTTCCTCGATCGGAATCCCGACGAGGTCGACCCCGGTCCGGAGCGTGATGTCGAAGACGCCAACCTCGAGCGTATACCAGTCCCAGAGGTAGGCGATCGGATACAGCGCCACGATTGTGCGGAGCGCAGCCCACAGCGCCCCGGCGTACACGAGCAGGACGAGCGCGAGCGATCCGAAGAGGAACTCCGTCACAAGATAGGTGTAGGACCCGAACACTGTGATGTCGGGCAGAGCAATCGAGGTGAATGGCTGGAACCAGACCGCGACCAGCAGCAACGCGAGGAAGACGTACGCACCCCTGATGAGCAGCATCGTCGCAATCGTGGGGCCGGCACGGTAGGCGACGAACGCGACGAGGGCGAACGCCATCGCGGCGACGGGTGACGAGGGAGGGAACGCGCCGCTGACGGCGCCCCACAGCACACCGATCAGCCCCGTGAGCATCAGTCCGACAGCAAGCGAGCGGGCGCGGGCCCTGCCAAGCGTCACGGAGACGGTCTGCTTGTCGATCGAACTGTCGTACTCGTAGTCCTGTTCGTCGTCAATGATCTTCACACCGGCGAGCGTAACCAGGAACACCAGCGCGAACCCGGCGACCCGGACGGAGAGAGTCGTCGTCTGGACGTAGAACCCACCCAGTATCGCCAGGGCGATCCCCGTCGGATAGCCCAGCGTCGTCGTCACCGGGTTGGTGTCGAACTGCGGGGCGTGCAGGAACCCGATACACCACGTCGGCAGCGTGACGAGCGCCGCCCCGGGACCGACCAGCAGCCAGAGCGTGACCAGACAGAGTGTGAAACCGGCCGTCGCGCCGGCGAGTGCCAGACGACACCCCTGGATCGTCATCGGGTGATCGTCGTCCTCGCCGCGCTTGTAGAAGTCCACGTACCCGTCCTTGACGTGGGCGGTGTAAACCGCGAAGAACATCGCAGCCATGTGTGTGAGGCCCAATCCGAGGGCGAACTCGCCAGCGACTGTCGCTCCGAACCACGAAGCCGCCAGGGGCGGGATCATGAACACCGGATGGACCTGGGAAGCGAGGGCACGGATGTCGGCGCTGATCCCGCTCGCACGACGAGCGATTGCCACGTCCCCACATTGTCCAGCGCACTGTTAACTGTACCTCTTCAACCGGGCGGGAGGCGTTCAGTACGAGAGTCCAACAGCAAAGGGAGTCGCGTCCGACAATACGACGAACTGTCGAACAACTGACCCCGAGCGCCGGGTCCGTTGGTACAGCCCGACCACTGCATTCTTGTGGACAGGTCACCGAGCGTCGTGCGTGAGTGGTTCGACGCCCGGTGACGCCGACGGCCTGGAGCGACACGGGCAGCGACGCGTCGAGGTTCACCCGGGCAAGGAGGCGGTGGTCGGGTTTGATCCCTCGCTGACGTTCGAGTGTGTCGACGGCTGTACGTGGTGCTGTCACCACGGTGTCCTGCTGTACGAGCCGGACCTGCTGGAACTGGCCGGCTGCGCCTCGCTCGCGGAGGCGACCACGGAGTTCCGGGGCGAGGATTTCGTCCGCAAGGAACCGAAAAACCGGAAGGAGCACGTCGGCGAAGACGGGCATGCCTGCTTTTTCCTCCGCGAAGACGGGCTGTGTGCGATCCACGACGAACACGACTGGAAGCCGGCCCGGTGCTCGGTGTTCCCGCTCTCGGTTGCCGTCGAGGACGGTGACATCCACGTCTCGGTGCGCGAGTCGGCCCACGAACACTGCGAGGGGCTACACGTCAGCGAGCGCCGGGTGATCGACCACCTCGACGCCTTCCTCCCCGCAGTCCTCTGGGAACTCGACGATCCCGCAACCAGGCGGGAGCTGTGATCGGCCGACTCGTTGGCGGAGGGGAGGTATCTGTCTGTGGCTCGCCTTTCATACGGTCGTGCGTGACTCGATGGAAACGCTGTTACGTCAGGAGCGTGAAGCAAGGATCGAACGCAAGAGACCGACAAATAATCT
>PXQK01000019.1 GCA_003022085.1 Halobacteriales archaeon QH_10_65_19
AAACGGATAATCGTAGCTCACGAATGCCCAACTCACACGGTCCACAGAAAGGGACGCGGCACAAGCTTCAGAACGACGCACGGGAGCGTGGCACGTCGCCGCCACAGCAAGCAGTCGAGCGCTTCGAGGCCGGCGACGACGTCCACCTGGCGCTGGATCCGAGCGTTCAGGAGGGCCGGTTCCACCCACGATTCAACGGTCTCACCGGAACAGTCGTCGACAAGCAGGGCCAAGCCTACAAGGTCGAGGTCACTGACGGCGATGTCGAGAAGACTGTGATTGCAAAGCCCGCACACCTCGAACTCCAGGGCTAGTTTCTGGCACGTCGGCCCCTGTTCACTCCCATCCTGCCGCGTCGAACAGCTGCTCGTAGGCCGGTTCGTAGGCGTCCGCCACAGCCGCCGGATCGGTCCGCTCCTCCTTCACGAGCGGCGGCAGCTCCACCGTCACAACAGGATCGATCAGCTCCACCACGTCCGGGACGCGTTGCTCCAGCTGTCCCTCCAGGGGCGTGGTGCCGCCGGAGGCGATGGAGCAGCTCTTCGCGTACCGGGATCCCTTGTAGAGTCGAGCCCGTGTCGGGTCGACAACCGCCACTGCCGCCGGTTCGAGCCCTAGCGCGGGTCGGGCGACCTCTGCGTAGGATTCGACGATGGCCCGCTGAGTCCGGTCGATGGTCCGTCCTAGCGCGTCCAGCGCCGGCAGGTAGTGCTGCCGGATCGCCGCGTTGAGCTTCTCGACGGACTCGACGGCGACCGCGTCCGAAAGTGGGAGCCGGTCGTGCACTGTCTCCGGAACGCCTACCGTCCGGTTGACGTCCAGTGGGTGGTCATGTCTCGGCGAGGCCGTAGTAGCCGGGGTCCTGGTCGGACGCCGGCTCTGCGAACACGAAGGAGTCGGCGTGGTTCATCATCCAGGGGATCGCCCAGTCTAGCAACACGTTCTCCGTCTCGATGTCGA
Source organism: Halobacteriales archaeon QH_10_65_19 (assembly GCA_003022085.1). The sequence goes on from PXQK01000019.1 coordinate 961, forward strand.
GTTCCTCGTCGACCGGAACGCCCTGCAGCAGGCGCGCGACCTCGTAGATTGTGTACAGCTTGTCGGAATCCAGCACGTCTTCGGGCCTGCGGAAGGCGAGCGGCCGCAGGTCGTCGGCCTCGTCCTTTGGGATTGGCATACGGGTCGGTAGCCAAAACAGCGGTGTAAACGCTGTGATCCAGTCAGTGCAAAAAAATCAGGTTTCGCTTCCGACACGGTGGCGCTCGCCGGCGACACGGCAGTCGTCTGGGCCCGTCAACCCTCGATGCGACCGGAGATCTTGTCGTACTCCTCTGCGGCCTTGTCCCAGTTGACGACTTCGAAGAAGGCGTCGATGAACGACCCGCGGTCGGGACCGTAGTCGTAGTAGTAAGAGTGCTCCCAGACGTCCAGCGCGAGGACCGGGTGTGAGCCCCAGAGCGCGCCCTGGTCGTGCCTGTCGACAGCGACGTTCCGGAGCTGTTTCGCGACTGGGTCGTAGACGAGCAGCGCCCAGCCGCTTGCATCAGACGCTGCGGTCTCGAACTCGCCTTTCCAGCCCTCGTAGGAGCCGAAGTCCTCCTCGATGCGGTCGCGCAGCCCGCCTTCGGGTTCGCCGCCGCCGTCGGGGTGCATGTTCTCCCAGAACAGCGTGTGGAGGTAGTGTCCACAGCCGTTGTGGGTGACGTTCCCCAGGGCACCGGCAGTGCTGTCGTAGTCCCCGCTCTCGCGGTTCTCGGCGAGCGTTTCCTCGGCGGACGCCAGACCGTTGACGTACCCCTGGTGGTGGGTGTCGTGGTGCCACGTCACCACCTGTTCGGAGATGTGTGGTTCGAGCGCGTCGTAGTCGTACGGAAGCGGTGGCAGCTCGGGATTCGAATGTTCAGGCATCTGTAATTCCCTCCGTTACGACGGACGGCTGGCTCCACAAAAAAGGTTGAGAAGCCGGCTATCTGTGTCGCTGAACGAAATGTAAGCGACGGTCTCCGTGCTGAAGCGGATTTCAGTCAGCCTCTCCGCGTGCCCGCTGGAACGTCTCGAGTGCCATCTCGCGCCGCTTGCTGTGGTCGACAATCGGTGTCGAATACTCCGGGGCGTGCATCTGGCGGGTACCGTCGTCGAGGTCGTGCCAGGAGTGGATCGTGTCGGCGGGGACACTCGCCAGCTCCGGGACGTAGCGCGTAATGTATTCGGCGTCGGGGTCGTACCGTTCGCCCTGCGTCACCGGGTTGAAGATCCGGAAGTACGGCTGGGCGTCCGTCCCGGTCGAGGCCGCCCACTGCCAGCCGCCGTTGTCGTTCGCGGTGTCGTGGTCGACGAGCTTCTTCCGGAACCACTCGTACCCGCGCCGCCAGTCGATCAGCAGGTCCTTCGTTAGAAACGACGCGACGATCATCCGGACGCGGTTGTGCATGTACGCCTCCTCGCGGAGCTGGCGCATTCCGGCGTCGACAATCGGATACCCGGTCTCGCCGTCCTTCCAGGCCTGCAGCCCCTCGGGATCCTCGCGCCACGCAATGGGCTGTTCGTACTGCTTGTAGTTGTCCGTTACCACGTCCGGCCGGTCCCAGAGCACCTGCGCGTAGAACTCCCGCCAGGCAAGCTGGTCCTGGAACTCGAAGACCGACTCGCGCTCCGTCTCGTCGCTCGCCTCCATCTTCGCGGCTTCGGTCTCCTCGTACACCTCCCGAACGCCGATTGTCCCGTACTTGAGGTGGGCCGACAGCCGGGAACAGCAGTTGTCGGCGGGGTAGTCCCGCCGCTCGTCGTACCGGTAGATGTCAGACTCGCAGAACGACCCGAGACGCTCCCTGGCGGCCGCAGTCCCGGCCGAGGGGACTGTCGCTTCTGATTTGTCGAACCCGAGGTCGGCGAGCGTCGGGACCGTCGGTTCGGTCGTCCCGTGGTGGACGGCATCGTGGACCGCAACCCGGTCGACGTCCACGTCTGCCAGCGCACGCCGGACGGCCGCGTCCCGGTCGCGCGCCAGCCCCGAGTAGTCCCGACACCAGGTGACCGTCGAGACGCCGTACTCCTCGGCAAGTGCTGGGAGGACCTCGCGGGGATCACCGCGTGCCAGTAGCAGATCGCTCCCCCGCTCCTGGTAGTCCGCGCGGAGCGATTCGAGTGCGTCGAGGAGAAACGCGACGCGTGGCGGCCCCGCGTGGACCAGTACTCCTGGATCCAGAACGAACACCGCAACCGTCTCGCCGACTCCCTCGGCCGCCGCGAGTCCCCGATTGTCGGTCAGTCGGAGGTCCCGGCGGTGCCAGTGCAGGTGCATACCGTGTAGTTGGGTTGACGCCACTTCAACGGTGGTGCATACAGGATTGGGATTCCGCCGGAGGGACCGGCGCGAATGGAGGTGTTTTTCACCGTTCCGCCCACAATCCCGTGGTAATGGACAAGGAGATCAGCGAGCGCGCACGCGAGCAAGCGGAGGTCGACGCGCTGTTCAACGCACTGAAACACGACAGCGAGGCCCAGGTGGGAGCAATCATGGGGCCGCTGATGAGCGAGAACCCCGAGTTCCGGGAGTACGGCGACGAGATCGCGGGCGTCGTCGCGCCGGTCGTCGACCGGGTCAACGGGATGGATCCCGGCGAGCGCCGCGAGCGACTGGCGGAACTCGCACCGGAGAGACTAGCCGAACTGGAGGCCGACGAAGAGGAGGACGACCAGCTACTCCCGGACCTGCCGGGCGCCGGGGAAGTCGAGGAGGTCAGAATGCGGCTGGCGCCGAACCCGAACGGTCCGTGGCACCTCGGGAGCGCGCGGATGCCGGCGGTCATCGGCACCTACAAACAGCGGTACGACGGCTGGATGCTCTGCCGGTTCGACGACACCGATCCCGAGACCAAGCGGCCGGACCTCAACGCCTATGACGCGATTCTCGACGCCATCGAGTACCTCGGGTTCGAACCCGACGAGGTGATCCGCGCCAGCGACCGTCTCGAAACCTACTACGAACACGCCCGAGAGGTGATTGATCTGGGTGGGGCCTACACCTGCTCGTGTCCCGCGGAGGCGTTCTCTGAGCTGAAAAACGCGGGGGAGGCCTGCCCACACCGGGACAAGGGGGCCGACATCGTCCACGAGGAGTTCGAGGCGATGGTGGGGGGCGAGTACAACGAGGGCGAGATGGTCCTGCGGGTGAAGACGGACATCGAGCACAAGAACCCCGCGCTCCGGGACTGGGTCGGGTTCCGGATCATCGAAACGCCCCACCCGCGCGATGCGGCCGCCGACTACCGGTGCTGGCCGATGCTCGACTTCCAAAGCGGCGTCGACGACCACCTCACCGACATTACCCACATAATCCGCGGTATCGACCTACAGGCCTCGGCGAAAAAACAGCGGTTCCTCTATGACTACTTCGGCTGGGAGTACCCGGAGGTGATCCACTGGGGCCACGTCCAGATCGACGAATACGACGTTGCGCTGTCGACGTCGACAATCGCGGAACTC
>PXQK01000020.1 GCA_003022085.1 Halobacteriales archaeon QH_10_65_19
GAGAAGGAAACCCAGCCGCCGCGGCGGTACGGCCAGAGCAGACTCATCAAAAAAATGAAAGATCTTGGAGTGGGGACAAAGTCGACCCGTCACCACACGATCGAGAAGCTGTACGACCGGGGGTACATCGAGGACGACCCACCGCAGCCGACAGCGCTCGCGGAGGCAGTCGTCGAGGCCACCGAGGCGTTCGCGGACCTGGTTGTCAGCGAGGAGATGACCGCCCAGCTGGAGCGGGACATGACAGCGATCGCCGAGGGGGAGGCGACTCTCGAAGAGGTCACCGCGGAGTCCCGGGAGATGCTGGAGTCGGTGTTCGCGGAGCTCAGGGAGTCCCGCGAGGAGATCGGCGACCACCTCCGGGAGTCGCTGAAGGCCGACCGCGAGCTGGGGCCGTGTCCGGAGTGTGGCGAGACGCTGCTTGTCCGCCAGAGCGGCCGTGGATCGTATTTTGTCGGCTGTGACGGCTTCCCAGACTGCCGGTTCACGCTCCCGCTGCCGGGTACCGGCGAGCCCCTCGTCCTGGAGGACGTCTGCGAGGAACACGACACCCACCACGTGAAGATGCTCGCCGGCCGGGACACGTTCGTCCACGGCTGCCCGCGGTGTGCCGCCGACGCGGCCGACGAGAGCGAGGACCGCCCGATCGGCGCCTGTCCGGACTGTGGCGACGAGCACGGGGGCGAACTGGCGATCAAGGAGCTCCGGTCGGGCTCGCGGCTGGTTGGCTGTACCCGGTACCCCGACTGCGAGTACTCGCTGCCCCTGCCCCGGCGCGGCGAGATCGAGACCGTCGACCAGTACTGCGAGGAACACGACCTTCCCGAGTTGCACGTCCACGACGGCGACGACGACCCCTGGGAGCTGGGCTGTCCGATCTGCAACTACAGGGAGTACCAGGCCGAACAGGCGATCGACGATCTGGAGGATGTCAGGGGGATCGGCGAGGCGACCGCCGAGAAGCTCCAGGACGCCGGCGTCGACTCACCCGACGACCTGCGCGACGCCGACCCCGAGAGCCTCGCCGACCAGCTCCAGGGCGTCACCGCCGACCAGCTCCGTGACTGGCAGGGACAGCTCGCCGGATAACCGGCGGGAGTCGCCCATCAGGCGGCAGTACTCAGTCGCGCCCGATCGGTTTGCGGTACAGCAGCAACTCGAACGACTGTCCCTCGGCCTCGACCCTCTCCCGCCCGGCTAGTTCGAAGCCGTTCGTCCGGTAGAACTGCCGTGCTGCCTCCTGCTGTGGCGTCGTATCGAGGACGAACTCGCGGAACCCCTCGTTGTGCGCACGCCGTTCAAGTTCGTCGTAGATCGCCTGTCCGTACCCCTCGCGCTGGTGGTCCGGATCGACCCGCATGCGCTTGACCTCCGCCGAGTCGGCGGTCACGTCGAGAAACTCGGTGATGTAGCCGGTTGCCGGTCGAAACGCGCCCATCCCGACCAGGCTCCCCTCGTGCAGGTCGAGCACGCGCTCCCCGTGCTCGGAGCGGTACTGTTCGATTTCCAGTGACTGCGCCATACTGAAGGGTTCGCGAACCGGGGCAAAAATGCTGCCGAACGTAAGGAGGCCTTATGTATCACTGGCCAGAACCTCGCACCCATGGACGACGATCACAGCGACTACGCGTTCGAAACGCGCCAGATCCACGCAGGGTACGAACCGGACGAACAGGGTGCGCTCGTTCCGCCGGTATACACGAGCGTCACGTACGCCTACGACTCCCCGACGGAACAGGTTGGCGATCACCGGTACGCCCGGATGTCGAGTCCGACGCGGGATGCGCTCGCCGAGCGAGTCGCCGACCTGGAGGGCGGATCCCACGGCCACACCTTCGCGAGCGGGATGGGCGCGATCAACGCGCTGTTCACCACTGTCCTCTCGGCTGGCGACCACGTCGTGGCCGGCGAAAACCTCTACGCGGAGTCACACACCCTGCTCACGCGGATCTTCGCCGACTTTGGGGTCGACGTGACGTTCGTCGACACGACCGACCTGACTGCAATCGAGGGGGCGATCCGCCCGGAGACAGCGCTTGTCTACCTCGAAACGCCGACGAACCCACTGCTTTCCGTGACCGACATCGCCGGCGTCGTGCGCGTCGTCGAGGAGACAGGGGTCGATCCCATCGTGGCGGTCGACAACACGTTTGCCTCGCCGTACCTCCAGCGGCCGCTCGAACTCGGTGCCGACGTCGTCGTGGAGTCGCTGACGAAGTACGTCGCGGGCCACTCGGACGCGATGGCGGGGGCGGTCGTGACCGACGACCCAGAACTCGACGAGGACCTCGCGTTCGTCGGGTACAACCTGGGTGCGACGCCGGGCCCACACGACTGCTCGCTGGCGTTCCGCGGCAGCAAGACGCTCGCGGGGCGGATGCAGAGCCACTGCGAGAACGCCCGCGCTGTGGCGTCGTTTCTGAACGATCATCCGGCCGTCGCGGAGGTGTACTACCCCGGTCTCGAGTCACACCCGAACCACGAGGTCGCGGCCGAACAGATGCGGGACTTCGGCGGCATGGTGAGCGTCGAACTGGACGCCACTCTGGAGGAGACCAGCGCCGTCGTCGCGAACACCGAGCTGTTCGAACTCGCCGAGTCGCTGGGCGCCGTCGAGAGCCTGATCGAACAGCCGGCACCGATGACCCACCAGACGATGACTACCGAGGAGCTGGAGGCGGCCGGCATCTCCGAGAGCCTGCTACGGCTGTCAGTCGGAATCGAGGCAACGGACGACCTGCTCGCAGACCTGGAGCGGGCGATCGACACCGGGCTGGCATGACCGGGGAGGCGACCGACAGCGTCCCGGACGACCTCCGGGCCCTCGCCTGCGACCTCGTCCGGATCCCGACCGAGAACCCCCCGGGAAACGAGGGGCCCGCCGCCGAGTTCGTCGTCGAGTGGTTTACCGAGCGCGGCATCGACGCGGAACTGGTCAGAGAGCCCGATCCCGACCGGCCACAGGCCGCCGCGCGCGTCGGCCCCGCCGATCCGGAGGGCCCGACGGTCGTGCTGAACGGACACCTGGACGTGGTCCCGGCCGGCGACAGGGACGCGTGGTCGGTCGATCCGTACGGGGGCGAGGTCGTCGACGGCCGTCTCTACGGCCGCGGGAGCGCGGACACGAAAACTGGGGTGGCGGTCGCGATGCTCGTTGCCCGGGATCTTGCTCCCGAGATCCGCAAGGGCGACCTCCCGGGATCGGTTATTGTCCACGCCGCGATGGGGGAGGAGACCGCCGACCCAGGAACGGAGACGCTGCTCGAACGGGGGTACGGCGGCGACGCCGGGATCGTGCTTGAGCCGACGGATTTCAGGGTCGCGACCAGCACCAAAGGGCTGGCAGTCTACCGGATTGTGGCACGCGGTGGGGCGACACACGCGAGCCAGCCAGACGCGGGATCGAGCGCGATCGACGGCGTCGGGCGAGTGCTGGAAGCGGTCGACGCCTACGACACGGAACTCCAGAAGCGCCAGGACTCCCTCTGCGGGGTAGCCCGTGCAACTGTGACGGAAGTGGAGGCCGGTACCGGCTTGAACCTGGCCGTCGTGCCCGGCCGTGCCGAGATCGTCCTTGACCGGCGCGTCCGTCCCGACGAGGCGGTTCCGGCCGTCGACGACGAAATCGACGCCCTCCTCGACCGCGGATCCAGACGTACGCGTCCTCGTCGGTCCCGACCGACCACCCGCTTGCGACGTGTCTCCGCGAGCGTTCGGTGGACAACGTCGGCCCCGACGGCGGCCGCGGTGATCCGTGGGGGATCGAGGCGGCGACCGACGCCTGCAACTTCGTGAACGACGCCGGAATCCCGGCAGTGACCTGGGGACCCGGCCGGCTGTCGGAAGCACACACCGTCGACGAGTCGATCGCGCTCGCCGACGCCGAAACCGGCAGAAGCGTCCTTGACGAGAGCGTCCGGGCGTTCCTCCGCGGTGACGTGCTGTCGGGGTGACAGGTGTCCACCGTTCGACGGCTGACAGGGTGACAGCCGTCCCCCCTTCGACAGGAGTCAGCCGTCGGGCCACGCCGACAGAATCGATTCGACCTCGGCGCGGCTCGCGGCATCGAGTACCCGGTCCGCGAGGTCACCGGCGCGCTCTGCGTCGGTCGCCGTGACGGCTGCCTTGACGTCGGGAACCGTCAGGGAGCTCATGCTCAGCTCGTCGAGACCGAGACCGATCAGTAGCGTGGTGAGCGCGGGATCGCCGGCCATTTCACCACACATCCCGACCCGGACGTCTCTCCCGCGACTTCCACGGATCGTCCGGTCGATAGCCCGGAGAACCGGGGGATGGAGCGGGTCGTGGAACGATGCCACGCGGTCGTCGCCGCGGGCCGCAGCCATCACGTACTGCGTGAGATCGTTCGTTCCGATGCTGAGAAAGTCGACGTGGCCGGCGAGTTCACCGGCCACAAACGCGGAGGCCGGCGTCTCGATCATTACACCCAGCTCCGGGATCCGGGCCGGAACACCCTCTGCACCGAGTGTTTCGGCGACGGCGTCGACGCGGTCGAGGAGCCCGGTCACCTCGGGCACGGACGTGACAAGCGGGAACAGTACCGCCAACCCCTCGCCGGCGTCCGTCGCGGCAGCCCGCAGGAGCGCCCGTAGTTGCGCCTCGAAGAGGTCGCCGCGCTCGCCGGGTGTCAGTCTGACGCCGCGGACCCCGAGAAACGGGTTCTCGCCGGCCGCGACGTCGAGGTACGGGACCGGCTTGTCCCCGCCGACGTCGAGCGTCCGGACGACGACGCGGTCCCCCTCGAACGTCTCGAGCACGTCGACGAACGCCCCGTACTGCTCCGCCTCCGACGGCGGCTCGTTGCGGTCCAGAAAGAAAAACTCCGTCCGGAACAGCCCGACGCCGTCGGCCCCCCGGTCGCGTGCCGCGCTCGCCTCGGCGGGCGAGCCGACGTTGGCGGCGACCTCGATTTCGTGGCCGTCCGTCGTCTCGACGGGGCCGTGGCGGACCTCGACGTCCCGGCCGTCGGCCGCGCCCTCCAGGCGGTCTTCTGACGGTTCGACGACGAGCGTGCCAGCCTCGCCGTCGATGGCGACACGCTGACCGTCTTCGACCGCGTCGAGTTCGTCGAGACCAACGACGGCTGGAATCCCGAGCGACCGGGCTATGATCGCCGCGTGCGAGGTCTCACCGCCGGTCGCGGTTGCGAACCCGGCGACTCTCCCGGGATCGAGCTGTGCCGTGTCGGTCGGCCCCAGCCGTTCGGCGACGACAACGGCCCCGTCCGGCAGGCCGGGGAGGTCCTCCGCAGACGCGCCGAGGAGCTGCCCCAGGAGGCGGTCACGGACCTCACGGAGGTCGTCGGTCCGCTCGGCCATCCTGCCGCCGGCCGCGTCGAGCTGTTCGATTGCGTTCTCGAACGCACGGTCGACACCGTGTTCGGCCGGCAGACCCTCGTCGATGGCCGCCTCGATGTCCGACTCGATTGACGGGTCGTCGAGAAACTGGATGTGAGCGTCGAAAATTCCGGCTTCGTCTTTGCCGATTCGGTCGGCGGCCGTGTCGCGCTCGGCCTGGAGCTCCTCTCGGGCACTGTCGCGCGCCTGCCGGAAGCGCTCGTGCTCCCTCTCCGGGTCCCTGTCGGACTCGGACGGATCCGGCAGCGAGTCGCTGACTGCGGGGTCGTATACCACGACGGTCCCCACAGCTGACAGCGGCGTCACGCCAGTCCCCTCGAGCACACGCTCTCCGCGGGTCATGGTCGTCGAATGTCGGTCCACCGCGTCTCTGTGTGTCCAGACCTGTCACTCCCGCCACAGGCCGGTGGTGTCTGTTCCGGGATCGGCTGAGTCATACTGCGTGCTGGGGTTTCGAGACCGAGGGTAAAATACCGTCCGCCGGGTGTGTCTCCCCCGTGTTCCGATATCGGTTCCCGACCTATCGGAGTGTAACTGGGATGGCAACAGCGCTTTTGCCCCAGCGCGCCTCGTTTGAAAGCGCGGCGGCTCGACCGGCCTCCACGGCACGAAAGACCGGGCTTAAGTTACGGGGAAGGGAACTCACTCGCATGGAATCACGTACCTACGCGGCCGACGCGGCGCCGGGTGACGAGGTCACGGTCGCCGGCTGGGTGCACGAGATCAGGGACCTGGGCGGGATTGCCTTCCTCATCCTCCGTGACACGACCGGGAAGATACAGATCAAGTTCGAGAAAGACACGATGGACGACGCGCTGGTCGAAGCCGGGCTGGACCTCCACCGCGAGAGCGTCGTCGCCGTCACGGGCGCCGTCGAGGAGGAGGAACGCGCCCCGACCGGCGTCGAGGTCGTCCCCGAGAGTATCGAGGTCCTGGCCGAGGCCGATCCGGAGCTGCCCCTCGACCCCTCCGGAAAGGTCGACGCGGAGCTGTCGACCCG
>PXQK01000021.1 GCA_003022085.1 Halobacteriales archaeon QH_10_65_19
CCTCGGGCGTCGTGCTGTCGCCGGCGTCCAGGTCGTCGGTCTTGAGTTCGCCGCTGCCGTCGTCGACCAGCCACTCGCCGAACTGGTTCGGTGTGGCGGTCACAGTGAGGTTCCTGACTTCGACCAGGACGCCCTCGTAGGCCTCCTGGCTCACCTGGGTGGTGTTCAACACCACCGGCTCCGGCACAGACGCGGTGCCGGTCTTCTCTGCGGAGGCCTCGGCTGCCGAGAGGTTGAGACGCGTCAGCTCGAAGTTCTCCTCGACGGGCGCAGTCACGTTCACGATGTCGCCCTCCGCGTAGGCTGACGGGTTCTCGGCGTTGACGAACACGCCGCGGTACTCGCCCGCGCCGTCCTGGATGTAGAACCCGCCTGGTCCGCCCGGCACGACAGCCGTGACGGTCCCGTTCGTCGTCACCCTCTCCCCGGCGTACGGCGAGGCTGTTCCGCTGTCGTTTTGCTGGATCTCGACGATGCTCACGGTCGGCGCGTTCGCCGACTGTCCACCGTTCGTTGTCGAAGCTCCCGCTGTCATCGTTGCGAGCGGGACAGCCGCTACGACGAGTGCCAGTGCCACCAGAACCGCCGTGACCCGGGTTCGGCACCCAGGTCCGTCCGCTGTGGACTTCACAGTTCGTCTGAACCGTCTAACGACCCCGTACTGAAACCTGCTATTTCTCCCCGATGCTGATACCGGGTCTGCCGGGCGTGGCTTTCGCGGCGATGTCGTCGGGGGCCTCGCCCGACCCGTACACCACCACGTCGGCGTCGAACTCGCGTTCGATCAGCCAGGTGGCGCGCGTCAGCGCCTCGTACTCCCGCTCGGGCGGAAGCTGCGCGTCGAGGTGGCCCTCGCCGGCCAGTTCCTTCGCATAGTTGGCCGCGGTCTCACCGTGGCGCTGGATCCGTTCGTCGCCCATGAGCTGACCGACCACGTTTCCGTCGAGCTTCCGTGCCTGCTCGCGGGCGTGGTGCTTCCACTCGGGTGCGACCGCGATCTCGATCCGCGCCGGGTCCTCGATGCCCGCAACGTCGACGATGTCGCGGATGTCCTCGCGGGTGTTCTCGACCAGCAGCCACGCAGTCTCGTAGCCGTCGGGTTTCGTCGCGTCGGGCCACTCGGCCTCGGCGATCAGCCCGTCGTGGCCCAGCGTCTCCCACAGTTCCTCGGCGACGTGGGGTGCGACCGGCGCGAGCAGCCGCGCGACCGTCGACAGCCCGCGCCCGAACGTCGCGTCGTCGGGTTCCGTGTAGTCGGCGTAGCGCCGGAGCAGCGAGACCAGCTCCCGGATCGCCTGCATCGCGTGGTTGAAGCGGAACGCCTCGAACTCCTCGGTCGCGGTTGCGGCCGTCGCCTCGACCTCCTCTGTGACGTACTCGTCGACGGTCCCGCCGTCACCCGCTCGCGACGCCGCGTTCCTGGTTTCGACTGCGCCGTCGGCGTAGGCGTCCACTAGGCTGTAGACGTTCTGGAGGAACTCGTAGGCGGACTCGGCGCCCTCCTCGGTCCAGTCGAACGCCTTCTCCGGCTGGGCGGCGTTCAGCATGAACAGACGGCCGGTGTCGGCGCCGTACTCCTCGACGAACGGCTCCGGCGAGACGACGTTCCCCGAGGAGGAGCTCATCGCGACGCCGTCCTTGCGGACCATCCCCTGGGTGAGCAGGTTCTCGAAGGGCTCGCGGACCCCGCCGAGCATCCCCATGTCGTCGAGCACCTTCGTGAAGAAACGCGAGTAGATCAGGTGCATTGTCGCGTGCTCGATGCCGCCAACGTACTGGTCGACGGGCATCCAGTCGGTCGCCTGCTCGCTGTCGAACGGCGCGTCGTCCATCGCCGGCGAGATGAACCGCAGGAAGTACCACGAGGAGTCGACGAACGTGTCCATCGTGTCGGTCTCGCGCTCGGCGGGCCCGCCACAGTCCGGACAGGTCGTCGTCTTCCACTCTTCTGCGGCGTCCAGCGGGTTGCCCGTGGTCTGGATGAACTCCGGCAGTTCCACCGGCAGCTCGTCCTCGGGGACCGGGACGTACCCGCAGTCCGGACACTCGACGAACGGGATCGGCGTTCCCCAGTACCGCTGCCGGGAGATGCACCAGTCACGGAGGCTGTGTGCGGTCCAGAACTCGCCGTCGAACTCCTCGACGAACCGCTCGCGGGCCTCCTCGCTCGTCAGCCCGTCGAACTCCCGGCTGTTGACCAGTACACCGTCGGACTCGCTTCGCTCGTCCGACGAGCCCTCGATCTCTCCGAGGTCGAGAACGCCGTCCTCCGTGTAGGCTGCCTCCTGGACGTCGACCTCCTCGGGATCGACGCCGGCCTCGTCGTCTCCCTCGTCGGTGTTCGGTGCCGGTTCGACCACCTGCCGGATCGGGATCTCGTGTTCCTGGGCGAAGGCGTGGTCGCGCTCGTCGTGGGCCGGGACGGCGTACAGCGCGCCGGTGCCGATGTCGGCCAGCACGTAGTCGGCGACGTAGACCGGGATCTCCTCGCCCGTCGCGGGGTTGGTGGCGTACTCGCCGGTGAACACGCCCGACGTTTCGTCGATCTCCTCCTCGTCGGCGCCAGCGACGCGCTCAACGTACTCGGCGACGTCGTCGTTCTCTTCGGCGAGGCGCTGTGCGACCTCGTGTTCGGGCGCGAGCGCGAAGAAGGTCGCCCCGTAGATGGTGTCCAGCCGCGTCGTGAAGATGTCGACGCTGTCGCCGGTCGTCAGCTCGAACGCGACGGACGCCCCGTCCTGCTTGCCGATCCAGTTGCGCTGCATCTCCCGGACGTTCTCGGGCCACCCCTCCAGCCCGTCGAGCGCGTTGTACAGCTCCTCGGCGTAGTCGGTGATCGTAAAGAACCACTGTTCGAGTTCGCGGTGCTCGATCGGCGTGTCACACCGCCAGCAGATCTCCGCCCCGTCCGCGGCGTTGACGTTCTCGTCTGCGAGCACCGTTTCGCAGTCGGGACACCAGTTGAGCTCGGTCTCCGTTCGCTCGACCAGCCCCTGCTCGTAGAACTGCTGGAACAGCCACTGGTTCCACCGGAAGTACGCCGGCTCGCAGGTGGTGACCTCCCGGTCCCAGTCGAACCCCAGCCCCATGACGTTCATCTGGGCTTTCATCTGTGCGATGCAGTCCATCGTCCACTCGCGGGGGTCGACGTCGCGCTCGTTGGCGGCGTTCTCGGCCGGGAGCCCAAAGGAGTCCCACCCCATCGAGTGTAACACCGCCTCGCCCTGCATCCGCTTGTACCGGGCGTACGCGTCGGTGATCGCGTAGTTGCGCACGTGACCCATGTGCATCTCTCCCGACGGGTAGGGGAACATCGCGAGGACGTAGCTGGGATCCTCGGCACTGTCCTCGATCCTGAAGACCCCGGCCTCGTCCCACCGCTGTTGCCACCTCGGCTCGATCTCCGTGTGATCGAACCGCCGTTCGTCCGGTTCGGCCGCGTCGGCTCGGCTCATACATCCCTCTGATACGTGCCCGGATTTCTATCTTTTGACACCGGCCGCTCACAGCCAGCTCTGCCGGACAGTCGTCCCCGGGCTACGTCCGGAGTCGACAGGTCGCGGACGACACCTCTTTGCCGCGCGTGCCAGAAGAGGTGAGTATGGAACCGAAGCGGGAACTGACGAGCGTCGACATCGCGGCCCTCGCCGGGGAGCTGGGTGCCTACGCGGGGGCGCGCCTCAACAAAGCGTACCTCTACGACGGCGGGTTCGTGCGGCTGAAGCTCCGGGACTACGACCGCGGCCGGCTGGAGCTGCTGATCGACACAGGTGGTACCAAACACGTCCGGCTCGCCGATCCCGACCACGTGCCGCCGGCGCCGGAACGGCCGCCGAACTTCGCGATGATGCTGCGCAACCGCACCGAGGGGGCGACGCTGTCCGGCGTCGAGCAGTTCGAGTTCGACCGCATCCTCCAGCTGTCCTTCGAGCGCGACGACGCCCACACCACGCTCGTCGCAGAGCTGTTCGGCGACGGGAACCTCGCGGTACTTGACGGCGCCGGCGAGGTGATCGACTGCCTGCAGACGGTCCGGCTCAAATCCCGCACCGTCGCGCCCGGCTCGACCTACGAGTTTCCTGACGCCCGGTTCAACCCACTTTCGGTCGACCGCAACGGCTTCGGATCACGGCTACGCGGCTCCGATACCGACGTCGTCCGGACGCTCGCAACGCAGCTGAACTTCGGCGGGCTCTGGGGCGAGGAGCTGTGCACCCGGGCCGGCGTCGAGAAGACCCGCGATATCGCCGACCTCGCGGAGGCGGACGTCGACCGGCTCTACGAGACCGTTGGTGCGCTCGCCGACCGGCTGCGGGCCGGCGACCTCGACCCGCGCGTCTACTGCGAGGACGACCGCCGGGTCGACGTCACGCCGATGCCCCTGGAGGAGCGCGCCGGCCTCGACACCGACCCGTTCGGGACGTTCACCGACGCGCTCGACGACTACTTCACGCACTTCGAGACGGACACCGGGGAGGACGACAGCGGGGAAGGCGGCCGCGACAGGCCGGAGTTCGAGTCCGAGATCGAGACCAAACAGCGGATCATCGCACAACAGGAAAACGCGATCGAGGAGTTCGAGAGGCAGGCCGAGGCCGAACGGGAGAAAGCGGAATCGCTGTACGCCAACTACGACCTCGTCAACGAGGTGCTCTCGACGGTCCGCGGCGCCCGCGAGACGGGCGTCAGCTGGGACGCGATCGAGGAGCGCTTCCGGGAGGGCGCAGAGCAGGGGATCCCAGCCGCCGAGGCCGTCCAGTCTGTCGACGGCAGCGAGGGGAGGGTCACGCTCACAGTCGAGGACCACGACGTCACGCTCGACGTCGCGGAGGGCGTCGAGCGCAACGCCGACCTGCTCTACCAGGAAGCCAAACGAATCGAGGACAAGAAGCAGGGTGCCCAGGAGGCCGTCGCGAACACCCGCGAGGACCTCGAAGCCATCAGAGAGCGCCGCGACGGGTGGGAAGCCGGAGAGCCACGAGCGGACGACGAGGACGACCAGGGGGAGATCGACTGGCTCGCCCGCTCCTCGATCCCCGTGCGCTCCTCGGAGTCCTGGTACGAGCGCTTCCGGTGGTTTCACACCAGCGACGGCTTCCTCGTGATCGGCGGGCGCAACGCAGATCAAAACGAGGAGATCGTCAAGAAGTACCTCGACCGGGGCGACCGCTTCCTGCACGCACAGGCCCACGGCGGCCCGGCGACGGTGCTCAAGGCGACCGGACCGAGCGAATCCTACGACGAGGCCATCGAGATCCCACAGCAGTCACTGGAGGAGGCCGCGCAGTTCGCCGTCTCCTACTCCTCGGTGTGGAAAGACGGGAAGTACGCCGGCGACGCCTATGCGGTAGACCACGACCAGGTCTCGAAGACGCCCGAGAGCGGCGAGTACCTCGAGAAGGGCGGATTCGCGGTCCGTGGCGACCGGACCTACTTCGAGGACGTGGCCGTCGGTGTCGCCGTCGGGATCACCTGCGAGCCCGAAACCAGGGTGATCGGCGGGCCGCCGGCAGCGATCGAGCCCCGTGCCGAGTCGGCGATCGAACTCGAACCCGGAAAGTTCGCGGCCAACGACGTCGCAAAACGGTGCTACAGGGAGTTGCGCGAACGCTTTGCCGACGAGTCATTCGTCAGGAAGGTCGCCAGCCCCGACCTGATCGGGGAGTTCTTGCCGCCGGGAACGAGCACAATGGCGGAATGACGGGCTGCTCGGCGGCGACATCTTCTGATACGGCCGTGCGTGACTCTATAGCGGTACAGAGCCACGTACGACCGTATCAGAAAACCAAAAAAATCGTGTTTGCAACAGCTGGTAACGACACACGCTCGAATCGAACCCGTTACCCCTAAACATCCGCCCGGAGTATCGGGGGTATGTTCCTCGCCATGCGCGCGGAGGTCGCGGACGCCCTGGAGGACGCGCTGGCGCGTCTGGGGTACCCGGCCGACGAATCCGACCTTTTCGGCTACGCCGTGTTCCCGGGCTGTCTCGCGTAGCGGATCGACCTCCGTCGAAACTGCCGGCCCGTACGTGAACTTCCTGCCGTCGTCGGCGTACTTCCGCGAGACGGTCGTGGCCGCACAGGAGGGGAGCTACGGCCACCTCGACGACCGCGAGACGAGCATCGTTCTGGAACATACGAGCGCCAACCCCACCGGGCCGGTTCACGTCGGCCGGGCGCGCAACCCGATCATCGGGGACGCGCTCGGAACGCTGCTTGAGTACGCCGGCTACGACGTCGAGCGCCACTACTACGTCAACGACGCGGGCCGTCAGATCGCGACGTTCACCTGGGCCTACGAGACGTTCGACGAGAGCGACCTGCCAGACCCCGAACGAGACCGGATCGAGTACGATCTCGTTCGCTACTACCGCGCGGGCAACGCGTTCCTCGAGGAGGGCGACGAGGAGACTGTCGCCGAGGCCGAGGCCGAGATCGAGGCGATCATGCGGGGGCTGGAGGCCGGCGACGAGGCAGTATTCGCGCGGGTGGCCGCGGTCGTCGACAAGGTACTCGAAGGGATGCAGGCGTCTCTCGCCCGCCTGCCGGCGGAGTTCGACGAGTTCGTCAAGGAGACCCGGTTCATGCACGACGGCTCGACCGAAGACGTCGTCGAACGCCTCACGAACAGCGAGTACGCCAAGCGGGAGGAGGGTGCCTGGCAGCTCGACCTCGCGGACTGGGGAGTCGAGAAGCCGTTCGTGTTCCTGCGCTCGGACGGCACCACGCTGTACACGACGCGGGACCTGGCCCACCACGAGTGGAAGTTCGACAGCTTCGACCGGGCGATTACGGTGCTGGGCGAGGACCAGCGCCTGCATGCGACCCAGCTCGAGGCCGCACTGGAGGTCCTCGGCAACGACACCGACCGCCTGACGTCGACGTTCTACGGCTGGGTGAACCTGCCAGCGGGGGAGTCGATGTCGACCCGTCAGGGCACCGGCGTCGACCTCGACGACCTCCTCGACGAAGCCATTGCCCGCGCCCGCGAAGAGATTACGACCCGGATGGACGAACGCATCCGCGACGACGACCTGACCGAGGCGGACGTCGAGCGCATCGCCCGCCAGGTCGGCATCGGGGCCGTCCGTTACGACATCGTCTCCAAGCAACCGACGAAGGCGATCACCTTCGAGTGGGAGCGCGCGCTCGACTTCGAGGCCCAGAGCGCGCCCTACGTCCAGTACGTCCACGCGCGGGCCGCCGGCATCCTTGCGGAGTCCGACATCGACCCCGCGACACTCGACGATGCCGATGCCGCCACCCTGTCACACCCGACCGAGCGGGAGCTCCTCCGTGAGATTGCACGTTTCCCGGCCGTCGTCGAAACGGCCGCCGAGGAGCTGAAACCCCACGTCGTCGCCACCTACACCCGCGAGTTCGCCGAGGCGTTCAACGCCTTCTACCGGGAGTGCCGGGTCGTGGACGCGGCCGACAGGAGGACGCGCCGCGCCCGCCTGGCGCTGGTCGTCGCCGCCAAGACGACAATCGCGAACGCACTCGATATCCTCGGCGTCGCGGCTCCCGAGTCGATGTAGGGCACTACCGCGAGCGGTCCCGCGGTGAGACTGTCGGCGGTTGGGCCCCTACAGATCCAGCGTCGACAGCAGCAGCCAGGCCGCCGGCCAGACCACGAACACGAAGAAGCCGAGCGCGAACGGTACCTGTTCGAGCTGGAAGGCGAGCGCCGCAGCAAGCAGCCCCGCGCTCCCGAGGCCGACGGCCAGTACCTGGAGCATTTTCCCCCCCATCAGGCTCCCGGTCCCCCCGCGGGTGGCTTCGAGAGCCCCAATGCGGTCCTCGAGGTCGGCCAGGGAGTCGTCCATCTCCGACCGGGTAGCGGAACTCCCGGCGATGCTGTCGACCATCTGCCGGAGCTGATCGACGTCTTCCTCGAGTGAGTCGATACTTTCCGCGTGACCGGTGGCGGTCTTGACCGCCGCGCTCGCGTCCTCCTGTGCGTCGGAGGCGCTCGTCCTGATGCGGCTGACCTCCGCCTGCAGGCTCGAGAGCGCGTCCGCCTTTAGGGTGTCCCGGAACGCAGACTCGATCCGGTCGTCGAGGTCGCTCGCCGTCCGCTCGACGCCATCCAGCCGCCGGGCGTGGTCGACAACGGTCTCACGGAGCGCGTCGAGGTCCCGCTCCAGGTCGTCGACGCGCCCCGGATCTGTCCTGTCGACCTCGTCGAAGGCCGACTCCAGCCGATCCAGGTCCCGCCGCACCGCCGCGAGGTCGTTCGCGACCGAGTCGACGTCGCCGGCTGTCGCCGCGTTCTCCCGGACCGAGTCCACGCTCCCCCGCAGGTCTGCGACCGACTGCCGGATCTCCGTTGTCTCCTCTCTCAGTTCCTCGACTGACGCTTTCGTCGATTCGATGTCGCCCTCGAGGTCGGGGAGTTCTCCCACGCTCGCCGAGACGTCGACGAGTTGGTCGTTGACCCTGTCGATCTCGTCCCAGAGCCCACCGATACGCGCCGAGAGATCCTCCTCGACGGCGTCGATGTCGTTCTCCAGGGCGTCGACCGCCACCGACCCGACCGCGTCGGAGACGTCGGGTGCGTCGAGGGACGCCTCACCGTCCAGCCCGGCGAGTACCGCCTGTACCTCCGCGACATCGGTTTCGAGTTCGTCGAGGTTCGCCTCGACCTCCCTGACTGCCGTCTCGAGATCAGCGACCGCCGCTTCCGAAGCGGTGGCTGCGTCCAACTTTTCGAGGTCTGCCGCCAGATCGTCGACTGCGTCCTCCATCTCGCCGCGGAGTGCCCCGAGTTCTTCGGTCGTCCTCTCTGCGTCAATCCGCTCGACGAGACGGCCGAGCGCGGACGCGATCCTGGCATGGCGGGCGTCCTCGGCCGCGACCGCTTGAGTCCCGGCTGCCACGGTCGTGTTGGCCGCCCCGCGACCGCTTTCGGCCGACCGGGTTCCGGCGGGTTCTGGTCCGGCTGTTGCCACCCTGCGGTTGGTTGTGGCACCGAGCGCGTCCGCCGCCGCGCCGGTGTCGGCCAGGTCGGGCACGTACGCCCCGGTCGCGGCGAACGCGGGGACGGGGCCGGGCCGGTCGCCGGCGTTCTCCGCGGCAATCAGCGCGCCGCGCGCGGGCGCCGCGTCGGGCGCCTCCGCGACCGTCACCGGGCCGAGTGCGACACGGAGTTCGTCACCCACGACGCGTGCGCTCTCCTCCGTCAACCCGGTTGGGGCGGCGGCTCCGCCGAGCGCGAGCGCGACGGGGCCGTCGAGTGCTGGTGCCGTGGCAGCGAGGTCGGACGCAAGGTCGCCGAGCAGTGCCTCGTACCGGATCCGCGCCCACTCCGCCCGCAGCCCCTCTCTGCCGACGTCGGCGGCGTCGGTCACGTCGTACCACCGGTCCCGGTACCCGAGCGTCGCGGTTGCGACCGGCGTCCCCGCGACCGCAAGAGTCGCGAACGCGACGCTGTCGCCGAGGGCGACGCCGATCCCGTCGGGCTGTACGCCGAACACGTCATAACAGACGGCCATCCCCGGGTCAACCGGGACGGCGTCGAACGCGCCTCGCGGGCCGGATAGCTGTCCTCTCACTCCGGGGTCGCAGTCGACGTACCCGAGCACGCCGGCGCCGACAGACGGCCCCCCGCCGGTCTCGGCGAGCAACGTCTCGGTGGCTTCTGCGTACACGGCCGATTCCCAGTCCCCCCCGAACAGCACCCCGGCGGGTTCCTCGTCGCCCCCTGTCGCCTCGGCAGCGTTTCCAACCGCGAAGCGACCGCTGTCGGTCGTGAACACGAGCGCCGACGCTCCCCCGTCGTCTCCGTCGAGCCGCCGGATCGCGTTCCGGTGTCGCGCCGTCCCGTCGGGTGTTGCCACGACGACTGCTGTCTCCCTGATGTCGATGCCGCCCGTCACTGTATTCCGAGTACAGAATGGAGGGTCTTGACTCTTGTCACGCCTCTTCGATGTCCCGCTCGCGCTCGTCTATCCGCCGCCGGCGCACGTAGTAGTACACCCCGGCCAGGACAAGCAGGAACACCAGCAGGAGAAGCCACGTCGTCGCCGACACCGAGCCGTCGTCACCGTCGAGAGCGGCGGCGGACGTGTCGCTGTCGCTGTCGCTCGACACCTCCACCTCGATCGTGTCCGCGTCGACACCCTCCGCCTCCCAGGAGAGGGCGACCGTGTCGGACCCGCCGCCCGCCAGGGTTAGCTCCTGCTGGTCCCGCTGGGTCCCGTCGGTCGTCAGCGTGATCAGCTGTGTGTCGGCCCTGTTGTCGACGTTCTCGATTGTCGCCGTGACCACGATCCTCCCGCTGCTATCGTCGGGCGGCGAAACGTCGTCGATCGTCACGCTGAACGTCGGCCCCTCGCCGGCCTCGGTCACCCCGACTGTCGTTGTGTCCTCGTCGTCCTCGCCCGCGACGGCCGCGGTGTACTCGCCGGCTTCGCCGTGGAGCGTTCGCCAGAAGAGCGTGACCGACTCCGACCCGCCGCCGTCAAGCGTTAGCTCCTGTTGGTCGCGGTCGCTGCCGTCGGCCGTCAGCGTGATCGGCTGGGTGTCCGTCTCGCTGCCGACGTTGGTGACCAGTGCCGTGACCTCGACCGGCTCACCCGCGACGACCGGCGCGTTCGTCGTCCGAATTTCGACCTCGAAGCGCGGCCCGTCGTCCGGTCCGTTCGCCCCCGAGGGCGTCTCGACCCGCACCTCGGTCGTGTCCTCGTCGTCCTCGCCTACGACGGCCGCGGTGTACTCGCCGGCGTCACCGCCGCCTGTCGTCCAGTGGAGCGTGACTGTCTCTGACTCGCCGCCCGGGAGCGTCAGGCTTGTCGCGTCGGGCTGCTCGCCGTCGACGGTCAGGTCGATCGTCTGTGTGGCGGTCACACCGCCGGTGTTCTCGACGACCGCAGTCACGTCCAGCCTACCCCCTTCGGTGATCGGGGAGTTCGTCGACTCGATGTCGACCGCGAACGTCGCCGGCTCCTGGACGGCTATCCTGTCCGTGTCCTCGCTGTCCTCGCCCGCAACGGCCGCGGTGTACTCGCCGGCATCCCCCTCGATGGTGGCCCACGACAGCGTCACAGTCCCCGACTCGCCGGGCTCCAGCGTCACCGTCGTCGAGTCGACGGCCGTACCGCCGACGAGCAGGTCGATCGTCTGTGTCGCCCTTGCTTCCCCGCCGTTCTCGACCGTCGCCGTGACATTTAGTGAGTCGCCCTCCACAACCGGGGAGTTCGTCCTGGTGACGTCGACCACGAAGGTCGCCGGGTCGAGCACCGTCACCTCGGTCGCGTCGCTTGCGCCGTCCTCCGTCCTGACCTCGGCGGTGTAGGTTCCGGTCGGCCTGTTGGCCGTCTCCCAGGTGAACGTCACCGTCTCCGAATCGCCCGGCTCCAGCGTCACGGTCGTCGAGTCGAACACCTGCCCGTCGAGTGACAGTTCGACACGCTGTGTCCCCGTCTCGTCGCCGGTGTTTTCGACGGTTGCGGTCACGTCTACGGGCTCACCCAGGACAACTGGGGAGTTTGTCGCGTCGACGTCGACCGCGAACTCGCCCTGTTCGAGGACGATCACCTCGGCGGTGTCGGTGTTGTCCTCGCTGGAGACGATCGCGGTGTATCCGCCGGCGTCACCGACCTCCGTCTCCCACTCGATCCTCAGCGTCTCGGACTCGCCGGGTCCCAGCGAGACTGAGGTTGTTGCGACCGTCGAGTCGCCAACGATCAGATCAATCGGCTGCGTGTCGCTCTCGTCGGCCGTGTTGGCGATGGTGGCAGATACCGCGAGGGTGTTGCCCTCGATGACGGGCGAGTTCGTTTCCTCGACGTTTACGATGAAGTCACGGGTGTCCTCTTCCACGACGACACCCGTGCTGTCCTCGGCGTCGTTGCTGGCGACGGTCGCCCTGTAGTCGCCGGCGTCACCGACCTCTGTCTCCCACACAAAGTCGCGGGTGACAACTTCCGTCTCGTCGAGGTAGACTGTGACCGTGTCGCGCACCTGTCCTCCGACCCGCAACGCCACCTCCTGTGAACAGGGCTCGGCCGCGTCGCACTCCAGTTGCGCCGTCACGACGAGCGTCTCGCCCTCCCTGACGGGGTCGTTGGTCGAGAGTTCGAGGACGTTGATCCCCCCGCCCTGTGCCGCTGCAGTCCCTGACAGTGCTGTTGCTCCCCCCGCGACAACCGAGAGCGTCACCAGGAGTATAAACAGTACTGCTTTGTGCGTGTGTCTGTCTACCATAAGATCGGGGTCCGTTTTGTTACAATCTGTCGTACTCTGTCGTGTCCTGCACCAGCAAACCGACCCGAAAAGAGCGACTCATAGTTAGGACTCAACCCGTGATACTATGTTAAATCTTTTGATGATTCCACCCGGATCACCGCGCCACTTGCAGGCATCGATAGACAGCGCACAGTTCCCCGGCGGAGACCGACTACGTTTCTTCGGCAGTCGGCGGTTCGCCCCGGTTGCGTCGCCGGCGCACGTAGTAGTACGCCGCAGCCGCCAGCAGCAGGAGGAGCAACAACAAAAGCAGCCATATCGCTGCGGACGTCGATCCGTCGTCGCCACCGAGGGCCGCGAGCGACGTATCCCTGTCACTCGCGCTTGCGACCTCGATATCGATCTCCTCGTCGGCGTCGTCCCTGTCCTGTTCCCAGGAGAAGCTGAGAGTTCGTGACTCGCCACCGGCGAGCGTCAGTTCGCGGCTGTCGCGCTCGACGCCGTCAGTCGTCAGCGTGACCAGCTGGGTGTCCTCCGTGTCGTTGACGTTCTCGATGGTCGCGGTCGCCTCGAACGTCCCAGTGTCGTCTTCGGGCGTCGAGACGTCCTCGATCGTCACGGCGAACGTCGCGCTCTCTTCCCCCGCTTCCCGCACCGCTACTCCCGTCGAATCCTCGTCGGCCTCGCCTGCGACCGTGGCGGTGTAGTCGCCGGCGTCGCCCGCTTCTGTCTCCCAGGTGACGGTGACAGACCGGGACTCGTCGCCCGACAGCGTCACCTCCCGGCTCTCGCGGTCAGTGCCACCGGTGTTGAGCGTGATCTGTTCTGTTGCCGTCTCCTCACCTGTGTTCGTGACCAGGGCGGTGACCTCGAGGGTTTCGCCCTCCGCGACCGGTGTGTTCGTCGATTCGACGGACACATCGAACACCGGAGCCCCTCCTGGGGGTCCGGCTTCCCTGGGCTCGTCTACAGTCACGTCAGCGGTGTCAGCGTCGTCGTCGGTGCTGATCTCGGCAGTGTACGACCCGGCGTCACCGGTTCCTGTGCGCCAGGAGAGCGTCACCGACGTCGACTCGCCGCCGGCCAACTCGACAGCGGTCGACCCCTCGTTCGCGCCGTCGATCGTCAGTCCGACGCTCCCGGATTCCTCGACGTCACCGGCGTTCCGGACGGTCGCGGTCACGTCGAGTGTCTCACCCTCGACAACGGGGGAGTTCGTCGACTCGATATCGACCGCGAAGTTGGCCGGCGCGTTCACCCGAACGTCCGTACTGTCGGTGTCGTCGTCGGTGTCAGCGGTGACTGTATGCTCGCCGGCGTCGCCCGCGGCCGTCTCCCACGGCAGCGTCACAGTCGTCGATTCACCGCTGCCCAACCCCACCTCCGTCGAGGTAATCGCCTCGCCGTCGACCGTCAGCTCGACGGGTTGGTCGCGTATGGTGTCGCCGACGTTCCGGACGGTCGCGGTCACTTCGAGTGTCTCTCCTATGAGGACCGGCGCGTTCGTCGACTCGATCTCGACCCTGAGCGACCCGGGCGTGAGCACGCGGAACTCCCGCGTTGCGGTGTCGTTCGCGGTACTAACCGTGGTCGTGTGTTCCCCGGCGTCACCCGTACCGGTTGTCCAGAGGAACTGAATGTCACTCGCCTCGCCCCCCGCCAGCTCAATGGTTTGTACGTCGAGCTGCTCGTCGTCGATCCGAAACGCGACGTTCTGTGACCCCGCACGGTCACCGACGTTCTCGATCCTCGCGGTCACGGGGAAAAACTGCCCCTCGAGTATCGGCGAGGGGACCGACACGAGGTCGACGGTGAAGTTGGCCAGTTCATTAACCCGAACGTCCGTACTGTCGGTGTCGTCGTCGCTCGCGACAGTTGCGGTGTAGTTGCCTGCGTCGCCCGGTCGGGTGTCCCAGGACAGCGTCACTGTCGTCGATTCGCCGCCTGCGAGGTCGACAGCTGTCGTGTCCTCGGTCGTGCCGTCGACTGCGAGGGTGATCTCCTGGCTGTCGGCCAAGTCCCCGGTGTTTTCGACGGACGCGGTCACCGTTAGCGGGTCGCTCTCGACGACAGGTGAGTTTGTCCCGTCGATCGCTACCTCGAAGTTGGCTGGCGCGTCCACCCGAACGTCCGTGCTGTCGGTATCGTCCTCGCTTGCGACAGTCGCGGTGTAGTCGCCGGCGTCGCCCGGTTGGGTAGCCCAGGACAGCGTCACTGTTGTCGATTCGCCGCCTGCGAG
>PXQK01000022.1 GCA_003022085.1 Halobacteriales archaeon QH_10_65_19
CGCCGTTCGAGCAGCGCCGCCCGCTCGAAGAGGGCGTCCGGCCCCTGGCGGTCGATCACCCGCATCTCGCCGGTCGTGAGCGTCCCTGTCTTGTCGAACGCCACGACGTCGACGTCACGGAGCCGCTCGAAGATCGTCTCATCGAAGACGACGATACCCCGCTCCAGCGCCTCGCGGACGCTTGAGGCGATAGCCAGTGGCGTCGCCAGCCCGAGTGCACAGGGACAGGAGACGATCAGGACCGTCAGCGCCACGAGCAGCGTCGCGCCGATACCTGCCCCGAGGGCGAACTGAACCACGCCCACTACCAGTGCGAGTACGAGCACCAGCGGGACGAAGATCGTGGCCAGCCTGTCGGCGAGCTGCTGGATCCCGTGGGTAGCGCTCTGGAGGTTCCACACCACGTCCGTGATCCGCTCGACGCTGCTGGTTGCGCCCTCGTCGACGCGGACAACGAGCGAGCCCTCCTGCAGCAGCGCCCCGCCGACGACCTGCTCGCCCGGCGTCTTGCCGACGGGGAGGGACTCGCCGGTCACCACGGCTTCGTCGACCGTTCCCTCGCCGTCCGCGACGGTGCCGTCGACGGGGATCCGCTCGCCCTCGCGGATCAGTAGGCGGTCGCCGGCCGCCAGGTCTGCCACGTCGACTGTCTCCGTCGAGCCGTCGGCGGCGCACTGCCGCGCCGCCTCGACCTGTGACTGGGTCAGGTCCGCCAGCCGGTCGGTCGCGCGGCGCTTGATCTGCCCCTCGTAGTAGTTTCCGGCAGTCACCACGAGGACGATGCCAACGCCAGGGCGACCAGCAGGTCCATGTTCGGGGCCCGCATCCTGGCGCTGACGTACGCGCCCTTGAGGATCGGCGCCCCGGTGTAGAAGAGGACAATACTCGTCAGGAACCCCGTGACGATGAAGATGTAGCTCGCGGAGGTCGTGGCCAGCATCTCGGAGATCTGGTCGGCGATCGACGGTGGGTAGTAGAGCCCGCCCGCGAAGTACGTCGGGTAGATGAGCGTGACGTAGTTCAGCATCACCATCATACCGAACACCGCGCCGACGACCAGCCGAAGGAAGATCCCCTCGTCGGCACGCCGCTCGCCCATCGGATCGTCCCGGAGGGAGGCGTGGTAGCCCATCCCCGTCAGCTGCTCACAGAGCGCGTCGGCGGACACGTCCGGGTCGTGTCCCACACGGACGGTGTCGGTGATGTAGCTGGCGTCGACCCCGCCGACCCCCTCCTGTTCCCGGGCCCGTAGCTCGACGAACGTCTCGCAGGTCGCACAGTGCATCCCGTCGATCCGCAGGAACGTCGTCTCGTACTCCTCGGGGAGGTCACCGTCTTCCCCGAACGTCTCCCGGATCTCCGCGGGGTCGGCGTCGACACCCAGATTGTCGTGGTCCGACAGCTCCTCGTGGATCTCGCGACAGCCACGACAGCAGAACTGCTCGCCCGCGTCGTTCGTGACGCCGCCTCCCTCAAGCGGTAGATCACAGAGCGCACAGCCCGCCTCGTTTGTCGCCATTGTGGATTCCCTGGAACGCGTTGCCGGCACTAGCCGTTCCAAAGCAAATATCCTGTCGATCAGACCGCGCCGCCAGGCGGGGTTACACCAGCGCGCTGCCAGCCCGGATGATCGTCTGCTCGCCGAAGGCGGGCCCGATCAGCTGTATCCCGACCGGGAGGCCGTCGTCGGTTTCCCCCGCCGGGACGGAGACCGCGGGGAGGTTCGCGAGGTTGATCGGCGTCGTGTTGGCGTCGGCGAGATACATCTGCAGCGGGTCGTCGAGGCTCTCGCCGAGTTCGAACGGCGGGACCGGCATCGTCGGGGAGGCCAGCACGTCCGCCTCTGACAGCGCCTCGTCGAAGTCCTGTTTGATCCAGGCGCGGGCGTCCTGGGCCTTCTTGTAGTACTTGTCGTGATACCCCGCCGAGAGGGCGTAGGTACCCAACAGGATGCGCCGCTTCACCTCCTCGCCGAACCCCTCCTCGCGGGCCCGGGCGAAGCTGTCGTTCCAGTTGCCCTCGTACCCACCAGCGGTGCCATAGCGGACGCCGTCGAACCGCGCGAGGTTCGAGGAGGCCTCGCTGGTCGCGATCACGTAGTAGGCCTCGACGGCGTGTTCGAGGCTCGGGAGGCTCACCTCGTGGTAGCTCGCCCCCGCCGCCTCTAGCTCGTCGACGGCGTCCCAGAACGCCTCGACGACTCCCTTGTCGGCGCCGTCCAGTAGTTCGGTCGGCACGCCAACGTCGAGTCCGTCGACGTCGCCGTCCGCGGCGGCCGCGTAGTCGTAGCCGGAGCCGTGTTCGCGGGCGTCACGGACCGTCGCGTCGCGTTCGTCGGGACCGGCGATCACCTCCAGGAGTTCGGCGGCCTCCTCGACCGTCGGCGCGATCGGGCCGATCTGTTCGAGGCTGTTAGCGTAGGCGATCAGCCCGTAGCGCGACACCAGGCCGTACGTGGGTTTGATCCCGACGACGCCGCAGAACGCCGCCGGACACCGGACCGAGCCGCCGGTGTCTGTGCCCAGCGCGAGGTCGGCGTCACCGGCGGCCACGACCGCCGCCGATCCGCCCGACGACCCGCCGGGAACGTGGCCCGGCGCGGCAGGGTTCTCCGTCGGGCCGAACGCCGAGGTTTCGGTGGTCGTGCCCATGCCGAACTCGTCCATGTTCGTCTTCCCGGAGATCGTCGCGCCCGCCTCCAGGAGTCGTTCGACGACCGTCGCGTCGTAGGGCGGCTCGTACTCCGCCAGCATCTCCGAACCGCAGGTCGTTGGGACGCCGTCGGTGGAGATGTTGTCCTTGACGGCGACGGTCCGGCCCGCGAGTGGGCCCGAGTCGGCCCCCTCGACCCGCTGTTCTGTGATGTAGCCGTTGTAACCCATCGGTCAGGACACCCGAGGTCCCTTGAACTGGCCGTCTTCGGTCTCGGCCGCGTTCGCCAGCGCGTCCTCTCTGTCGAGGCTCTCCGCTACCTCGTCGGCGCGCATGACGTTGGTCAGCTCCGGCTCGGGCTCGACCGCTGGCACCTCGTCGAGCGCCTCGAATGCCGAGAGAATCTCCGCGAACTGCTCGGCGAACCGCTCCCGTTCCTCGTCGCCGAGGGCGACCCGCGCAAGCCCCGCGACGTGCTCGACCTCATCGCTGTCGACAGCGGGTTCACTCATAAATGCTTCCAGTGGTTTCCGGGCGGTAAGCGTTTCGAAACCGACCGGGGGGAGGCGTACGGTACCCAAGATTTAAGTTGCTTCAAGCCCAACATAAAGGTACCGAAGGAGTTTTACCGGGCATCCACCCGCCCCCCGAGTCCCACCATGACCGACACCACTACGAGACGTTACG